>CAZIVY010000188.1:0-5327 GCA_964542505.1 uncultured Rhodospirillaceae bacterium | reverse complement strand
CGCCCAGCGATATCGAACTGTTCTTTTTCGGTCAGACCGGCAACAGCGCCGGCGGCGGCATGACCGGTTCGTACGGTCACAGCATCAAATGAGGTGGGTCATGGACTCGAACCGGCTTGGGCGACTTCTGTGCCTGGCGGCCGTCACCGTGCTGGGTGGGTGCGAAGGCTATTACCGCCACGAATATCCCATGGACCCGGCCTTCGGCAACGCCACGCGCCGCAACGCGGCGGCGCACACGGTCGATCCCGATCCGGCCCCGGCCAAGGACACGGACCTGCTTTTCGATGGCCAACGCATCAAGAAGGCCATGGATCGCTACCGCGGCGGAGAGGAAAAGAAGCCGGAGGCGGTAACGACCAAGTAACGGCGAACGGCGCTACCCGCGCGCGGATCGAACGGCCCGCGCGCCATTCCTAGAGGAGTGCGATCCCATGCGTATCGGTTTTTGGCGCGCGAGGAACCGGCGTCCCATGCCTTCACTGGCGCGGGACGAACGGGGCAGCACGGCCGTCAACGTGGCCATCGCCGCCGCCTTGGTGCTGGGTGTCGGCGGTCTGACGCTGGATCTCGGCCGCCTGGTGACCATGAACACGGAGATGCAGAATTTCGCCGACGCGGCGGCGCTCCGCGCCGCGGCCGAACTCGACGGCAAGGCGGGGGCGATCGCGCGCGCCACCGCCGCCGCCAGCGGCGCCGATCTCGGCGTCAACCGCAACAGCTTTGCCCGCGAGGGCACCGCCTTGAGCGTCGGCTCGTTCCGCTTCCTGTCCGCTCTCGACCCGGACGTGGTGGCCGCGGGCGACAGCGACGCGCGCTTCGTCGAGGTGGCGGCGGCGGCGCGCAACGTGCAGAACCTGTTTATCACCGCGGTCGGCGGCCCGAGCGACAGCACCTCGCGCGCCACGGCGGTGGCCGGTTTCGCCCGCGCCGTCTGCCGCGTGCCGCCGCTCTTCATGTGCAATCCGACCGAGACCGTGGCCAATCCCGGCCAACCCGTGGACTGGACCAACTTGGCCGGCAAGCAGGCGCTGCTCAAGGCGCAGGCCAATGAAAGCAACACCCAGCAGGGGAGCGGCAACAACGCCGCCTGGGCGCCCGGCGATTTCGGGTTGCTGCAGACCCCGGCCGGCAACGGCAACACGGCCATCGCCGAGCAGCTCGGCACCACCCAGCCCTTGGGCTGCAACGACGGCGCCGTCGACCTCGGCCCCGGCCAGAAGAACGTGGCCCAGGGCCTCAACGTCCGCTTCGACATGTATGCCCAGCATTTCGAGAACAAGAAGAACGACCCGCTATTCGCTCCCTCCATGACCGTGGTCAAGGGTATCCGCAAGGACGGCAGCCAGTGGGTCGAGGACCCTGATTACGTGAAGCTCGGCCGCGACTCGTGCTTCGCCAGCGGCACGTGCAGCGCCAACGACCGCCTCGGCAACGGCGTCTGGGATTTCACCACCTATTGGAACAGCAATCACAGGACGAAAAACGCCGGCCCCTTGCCGGTGCCGCCGCAATTGGCCGGCAATCCGACGCGCTACGCCGTCTACCGCTACGAGATGGAGCAGAACCAGATTCCGAACAAGCCCAGCGGCAACAACCCGGCGCCGCGCACCTTGGCCGAGGAAGGCCATCCCGCCGAATGGAACGGGTCGCCGCTGACGCTGACCTGCGGGGCGTTCCCGAGCCCCAGCGACCCCAACTGCGATACGCCCGAGGAGGTGTACGATAATTACGATCGCCGCTTGCTCATTGTCGCGGCGGTCAATTGCATCGCCAACTCGGCGTTGCTGGGCGGCGCCGCCAGCGACATCCCGGTCGATTCCTACGCCCAGGTGTTCGTCACCGAGGCGATGAAGGACGACAACGGCAACTCGAACAAGGAAGTGTGGGCCGAAATGGTCGGCCCGGTGGCGCCCGGCAGCATGCTGGAAAAGGCCGTGTTCAAGGACACGGTCCAGCTTTACCGGTGAACGGCCATGACCCGCATGAACCTGACATCGCTGCTCGCGGCGCTGTGGCGGAACCGCCGCGCCGCCGCCGCCGCCGAATTCGCCCTCACCCTGCCGATCCTTCTCGCCCTGGGCTTGGGGGCGGTGGAAACCGGGCGTCTGCTCTACCAGCACCACGTGCTGACCAAGGCGGTGGGCGACGCGGGCCACTACGCCGCGCGGTTGCAGGACTGCACCTGGGCGGTGAGCAACGCCGCCTTGAACACCGCCACCATCAACCTGGTGAAAAGCGGCAACCCCGACGGCGCGCCCTATCTGCTGCCCCAATGGGCGGACAACACGTCCACCGTGACCGTGACCATCACCAACTTCGACAACAGCGCCGGCGCCTACCGCGGCGGAGCCAGCCTGCCGGTCATCGTCGTCCGCGCCGCCGTTCCGGCGTCCTCGACGATTCTGTCGGCGCTGGGCTACGGCGGCAGCCTCATTTTTCGAGTAAGTCATGAAGAACGTTGCATTGGTTCCTAGGCTCGGCGCCCGCTGGCTTGGCCACGTCGCTTCCCATTCCGGCGGCGCGTCGGCGGTCGAATTCGCCATCGTCTTCGGTCTGCTGATGGCGGTGACGCTGGGGGCGATCGAATTCGCCGTCGCCAGCTCGCAATGGGCGGAAGCCGAGAAGGCGACGCAACTCGGCGTCCGCATGGCGGTGACCAGCGACCCGGCGGCCGGCGGCTTGCGGGGCAACGACTGCGGCAACGCCGGGGCGGCGCCGGGCACGCCGTGCTCCGACGCCAGCGCTGGCAGCGCCTTTCAGGTGCGCTGCTACGCCACCACCGGCGCCCTCGGCGGCGCCGGCGCCTGCGACAACCAGCCGGGCAGTTGGTCGTCCGTCGGCTGCGACGGCAACGGCTTCTGTCCCGCGGCCTTCGACGCCATTGTCGCCCGCATGCAGACGGTGATGCCGCGCATCGGCCGCCAGAACGTGGTGGTCGAATACCGCGACAATATGGGCGCCGGCCGGCTGGGCTATGCCGGCCGCAGCCATGGGCCGGTGCCGCTGGTGTCGGTCAGCCTGCAGAACATGCAGTACCAGTTCATCCTTCTGGGCGCCATTCGCGGCCTGCTGGGCGCCTCGAACGCCAACGTCGTGCTCGCCATGCCGCCCTTTACCGCCACCATGACCGGCGAAGACTTGAAATCGTCGGGATCATGAGCGACGCCGCCAGCAGCCGCTCTCTCACGGTGCTGGCGCTATTGCGCAGCGCCGAGGCGGAGCGTGATCTTAGGGCGGCGGCGAAAACCGTGGCCGGCCTGAACCTGGAAACACGGCAAGGAGCGCTGCGCGACGCCGGCGAAACGGTGTTCAGCGGGGGATCGCCGGGCATCGTGCTCGTCGACGTGCGCTTCGACGACGCGGCGGAAATGGCGGCGCTGGAACGCATGATGCAGCAGCCGCACGGCGACAAGGACGTGATCGCCACCTCCAACGTCGCCCCGTTGCAGGGTGTCCGCCAGCTCATGCGCATGGGCATTCCCGACTTCCTGCCCCAGCCGATCTCGCGCGAGGATCTGGTGGCGGCCCTCGACGCCGCCGGCCGGCGCAATCGCAGCGACCGCAAGGCATCGCTCCGCAACCGCAAGATCATCAGCTTCGTCAAGCCCTGCGGCGGCATTGGCGCTACCACGTTGGCGGTGCAGGCCGCCTGCAGCCTGGCGGCCGGCGAGCGGGCGAAAAGCGGCGGGGTGGCGATCCTCGATCTCGACCTCCAGTTCGGCAACGTCGCGCTCTATCTCGATGTCGACGCGCACCTCAATCTGTTCAACATCATCGACGCCCCCGACCGGCTCGACGGCTCGTTCCTGCGCGGCCTGATGACCCGCCACGACAGCGGCGTCAACGTGCTGGCGGGGCCGCAGTTCGTCGTCCCGTTGGAATCGATGTCGCCCGACCTGGCGGTGCGCCTGATCGAAACCGCCTCCCACGAGTACGACATCGTGATCGTCGATCTGCCGCAGGCGTGGACGCTGTGGAGCCACGCCGTCCTCAGCCACTCGAGCGCCATCGTCTTCGTCACCCAGTTCACCGTGCCGGCGCTGCGCCAGGGCCGCCGGTTGCTCGACACCTTGCGCCAGGAGGGCCTGAACGGCGTGCCGCTGATCACCGTCATCAACCGCTACGAGCGATCGCTGTTCAAGCGCGAAATCGGCAACAAGGAAGCGGAAAAGGCGCTGGGCCGCGCGGTGGATGCGTTCATCGACAACGATCTCAAGTCGCTCGCCCAGGCGACCAACGAAGGCGTTCCCATCGCCCAGGTTCGCGGCGGCGAGAAAATCGAGAAGCAGATCGCCGAGTTGGCGGCGCTGATCTGCGACAAGGTCGAGCCCGCGAAAGCGCGGGAAACCGTGAACTGAGTATCGGTAAGCCGGAAGAGTTAGGACGGATAAACCATGTTTTCGCGCTTCAACAAGCCGCCGCCGCAACCGCCGTCGCGCCCCGCCGCGCCCGCCTCCGCGCCCGTTGCCGGCGGCGGGCCGGGCGCGCCCGCCCCGGCCGCTGGTCCCGCGGCCGCGCCGGCGATGCGCCTGCCCGAACGCGCGCCGCCGCCGCCGGTGGAAGCACAGGGCGGCCAATCCCGGCAATATTTCGATCTCAAGCTGAACCTGCACCAGCAGCTTCTCGGGCTGATCAACCTGTCGATGCTCGACAAGATGAAGCCCGAGGACATCCGCCGCGAGGTCGGCGAAATCGTCCGCGATCTGCTGTCGCGCGACAAGGTGCCGCTCAACCATCAAGAGCACTCGCAACTGGTCAGCGACCTGCTCGACGAGGTGCTGGGCCTCGGGCCCATCGAACCGCTGCTCAAGGATCCGTCGATTACCGATATCCTGATCAACGGACCCAATCTGGTTTACGTCGAACGCGGTGGCCGCCTCGACGTGTCGCCGGTGAAGTTCAAGGACGAACGCCACCTGCAGCGCATTCTCAACAAGATCGTTTCCACCGTCGGCCGGCGTGTCGACGAATCGCAACCCTTGGTCGACGCGCGGCTACTCGACGGCTCGCGCGTCAACGCCGTTATTCCGCCGATCGCCGTCGACGGCACGCTGATATCGATTCGTAAATTCTCCAAGACGCCCTACGACCTCGATCGCCTGGTGCAGTTCGGCGCGCTCGCCTCGCAAATGGCCGAGCTGCTGTCCGGGGTCGTCGCCAGCAAGCTCAGCACGGTCATTTCCGGCGGCACCGGCAGCGGCAAGACGACGGCGCTGAACGCCCTTTCGCGCTACATCGACATGCGCGAGCGCGTGGTCACCATCGAGGACGCCGCCGAGTTGCAGCTTCAGCAGCCGCATGTCGCCCGCATGGAAACCCGCCCC
>CAZIVY010000187.1:0-2101 GCA_964542505.1 uncultured Rhodospirillaceae bacterium | reverse complement strand
CGAAAGCCCGATCCAGGGCAGCGACGGCAACCGCGAATTTTTCATCGCCGCGCGCCATGATTAGGTCCCCATGCGCTTCGTAGAAGGCGTCATCGAGCGCATCGGCGACCAGGGCGACGGCGTGATGACCACCGCGCAGGGGCGCTTCTACGTCCCCTTCACCGTGCCCGGCGACCACGTGCGCGTGCGCGTGGGCAAGGCGAAAGGCGCCGGCCACGCCGCGAACTTGCGCGAGGTCATCGCCCCCGGCCCCGATCGTGTCGAGCCGCCATGTCCGCATTTCCATGACTGCGGCGGGTGCGCCTTGCAACAACTCGCTCCCGCCGCCTATGCAGCGTGGAAACGGGAGAGCGTCGTGGCGGCCCTGGCCCGACAGGGCCTTAACGACAAGGGCTCCCGTCAGGGCCTCGATCCATCGGTGGTCGCGCCCCTGGTCGCCACCCCGCCCGGCACGCGCCGGCGGGCGGAATTCGTCGCGCTGCGTATCGGCGCGGGGGTTCTGGTGGGCTTCCACCAGGCGGGTAGCCGGCGCGTCGTCGATCTTGCCGCCTGCCTGGTCCTTCACCCGCGCCTGGTGGCGCTGATCGGCCCGCTGCGCGAAGTTTTATTGCCCTTGCTGACGCCTGGCGCCAGCGTCGATGCCAAGGCGACGTTGACCGGCGACGGCGTCGATTTGGTTATTTCCGGCCCCCTCGACGCCGGCGGCCCGGCGCGCATGCGCCTGGCCGAGTTCGCCGAGGCCCAAGACCTGGCGCGTCTCAGCCTTGCCGTCCGTTCCGGCGCGCCCGGCGATATCCTGGTGGAACGCCGCCGGCCCGCGATTGCCTTTGCCGGCATCCCCGTCGTCCTGCCGCCGGGCGCGTTCGTGCAGGCGTCGCCCGAGGCGGAGGCGGTGCTGGTGCGCGAGACCCTCGCGGCGCTGTCGGCGACGGTTGCCAAGCAGGGCCGCATCGCCGATCTCTACAGCGGGCTTGGCACCTTTGCCTTGCCGCTGGCGCAAGCCGGGGCCATGGTGCGCGCGTTCGATGCGGACGCGCCGGCGCTGGCCGCTTTGCGCGCCGCCGCCAACGGGGCGGGGCTGGCCCCGCGCCTCGGGGTCGAAACCCGCGACCTCGACCGCCAGCCGTTGCAAGGGGCGGAGCTTGACCGCTATGACGCCGTGCTCTTCGACCCGCCGCGCGCCGGCGCGCCCGAGCAGGCGAAGGAAATCGCCCGCTCCCGCATACCCCTTGCCGTCGGCTTGTCCTGCGATGCCGCGAGCTTCGCCCGCGACGCCCGCCATCTTACGGAAGGCGGCTTCCGCTTGGAGCGCGTGGTCCCGGTGGACCAGTTCCTCTGGTCGCCGCAAGTGGAACTGGTGGGCGTTTTTCGTAGGTGACCGGATGTGCCGCGCTTGCCCGCCGCCGGGCGCCGCGGTTAAAATCCCCGGCATCACCGGAATAGAACGCCTACAAAAAAGGGAGGAATCGAATGCGTTTCCACATGATCGCCGCGCTGGCGGCGGTGACTGTCCTGGCGTACCAGGCGCGCGCCAATGAATTGGCGCATGGCGACGACCAGGATCACGACCGTCCGCTGCTGTTGGCGCAAGCCGCACCCGGCGCAGCGCCCGCCGCCGCGCCCGCTGCCGCGCCGGTGCGCGAGATCACCAAGATCGCCGGCGAGCTTTACCGCTTCCGCAACAACAACCATTACTCGGTCTTTGCCGTCACGCCGGCGGGCGTCATCGCCACCGATCCCATCGACGCCGCCGCCGCCGAATGGCTGAAGGCGGAGATCAAGCAGCGCTTCAACCAGACGGTGCGCTACCTCGTCTACAGCCACGACCACCGCGACCACATCGCCGGCGGCCAGGTCTTCGCCGACACCGCCATCGTGATCGCGCACGATAACGCCAAGACCGCCATCGTCAACGAGAAGCGCCCCACGGCGGCGCCGAACCTCACCTTCAACGAGCGCCTGGTGGTGGAACTGGGCGGCACGGTGGTGAACCTGATCTTCACCGGGCGCAACCATTCCGACAATTCCATCGTCATGCACTTCCCCAAGGAACGCGTGCTGTTCGCGGTCGATTTCATTCCGGTGAACGCGGTCGCCTTCC
>CAZIVY010000186.1:0-11465 GCA_964542505.1 uncultured Rhodospirillaceae bacterium | reverse complement strand
CCGCGCGCCGCCGCCCCGCGGTCGAAGGCGCGCGGCAGTTCCGTCAGGTTGTCCAGCAAACTCAATTCGCTCATTCCCAAGCGCCCGACTTTGCGGCACATTGGATAACTACCGGCTTTTGTGACGATCCGCCACGGTCGGTGACTCAGTGTTAGTGTGCCGACTCTAACGTTTCGTTCCCTCCCGTCGTCATGCCCGCCCCCGGGCTCTTCGACCCGGGGGTGATCCGGGCATCCACGATCCGTGGATCGCCGGGTCAGGCCCGGCGATGACGGATGGATGGAGCGGGTACCAAGTGTTGGTGCAAGAACACTAGGCTTAGGTTGGAACAGCCCGCGCGTTTATTGCGGACGGAGACAATGTGATTCTGCCGGCAAGCCGTTTCGTCTTGCGCTCCGTGGGGGCGGCGCTGGTCGCCAGCGTCATCCTGGTGGCCGCCGCCGCGTGGCGCTTGACGCAGGGACCGGTGTCGCTGGCGTTCCTCAACCCCTACTTGACCGAGGCGCTGGCCTACGCCGCACCGGGTTACGGCATCGAGATCGAGGACACGGTGATCGGCTGGACCGAGCGCCGGCGGACGCTCGACGTTCACGCGGTCAATGTCCGCCTCCGCGACAACAAGGGCCGAGTCGTCCTCGCGGTGCCGGAAGTCTCGCTGGGCGTGAGCGTGACGGGATTGCTGAATGGCGATTTGCAGCCGACGCGAATCGAGATCATCGGCGCCGAAGTGCGCCTGGTGCGCGACGAGAGCGGGCGCCTCGATCTCGGACTGGAACAGGCCGGCGAGACCGCGCCGGCGGAAAACGCGGCCCGGCGCGACGTTCTCGCCCGGCTGTTGCGCGGCCTGATGGAGCCGGACGCGGCCGACAGCCCGCTCCGGCGGTTGGCGCTGGTGGGCGTGCTTGGCGCCAATATCACCCTGGATGACCGCCTGCAGGGCACGGTGTGGCGGGCGCCGCGCTCGGACCTTACATTGCGCCGCGACAGAGCCGGGGTGCGCGGCGTGCTCGCGGTCAACCTCGACTTGCAGGGGGAACTTGCCCGTTTCGACGCCGACCTGATCTATGACGCCGCGAGCCAAAGGCTGTTGTTGAAGGCCAGCTTCGATAACCTGCGGCCGGCGCGGCTGGCGGCGCAGTCGCGGGCGCTGGCGCCGCTTGCCGCCGCGCAGATGCCGTTTTCCGGCGACGTGGCGATCGCCATAGACGCCGAACGCCGCTTGGCCGGCATCACCTTCGACGTCAATGGCGGCGCCGGGCACGTGGTCCTGCCCGAACTCTACAGGCAGCCGATGCCGGTTCGTCAATTCGCCTTGCGCGGGCGGCTGAACGAACGCTGGGACCAGGTGGTGGTGGACCGCGTTTTTCTGGATCTCGAGGGCGCCGCCATCGAGGCCAGCGGCACCATGGCCCGTGGCAGCGAATGGACGGCGGCGTTCGACGGCAAACTGCGCCCATTCGCGGTGGAGCGGCTGGAGCAGTATTGGCCGCCCGCGGCCGCGCCAACGGCGCGCGATTGGGTAACGAAAAACGTCACCGCCGGCGCCATCGACAATGCGCGCTTCCGGCTCCGCCTGAGCGAGGGCGCGCTCCGCCGCGGCGAGTGGCCCGCCGACTCCTTCACCATCGACTTCGACTTCACCAACCTGGTCGCCCACTATTTCCGGCCGCTGCCGCCGGTGACCGAAGCGCGCGGCGCCGGCCATGTGGATGCCGCGCGCCTGACCCTCGATGTCGCCGGCGGCCGCGTGGGCGACATCGTGCTCCGCGAGAACCGCATCGTCATCGACGAACTGACCAAGCCCCGTACGGTGGCGGTCATCACCTTCGCCGCCGCGACGCCGGTGGCCGCCGCCTTGACCTTGATCGACCGCGAGCCGCTTCGCTTGGTGCGGCGGCTGGGCGTCCCCGCCGGCGATGTCGGTGGCGACGCCACCGTCCGCGGCCGCCTGACGGTGCCGCTGCTCAAGGATCTGAAACTCGACGAGATCGGCTTCGACGTGCAGGCGGCCATGGCCGGGGTCGGCATCCCGCGCCTGTTCGACCGCTTTGCCTTGAGCCGCGGCCAGCTCCAGTTGAAGCTCGACGCCAAGGGATTCGACATTGGCGGCGACGCGGCGCTGAACGGCGTTCCGGTGCGCGCAACCTGGCGGCAGGAGTTCGCGCCGACGCCGGTCATGGCGCGCTACACCGTGGCCGCCACCATCGACGAGCGCCAGCGCGAGACCCTTGGCCTGCCCATCGCTGACTATCTGCGCGGGCCGACGGCGGCCGAGGTGACGGTGGACAGCGATGGCAAGGGCGCCTTTCGCGTCACCGGCAACGTCAAGCTCGACGCCAGCACCATGGCGATCGACGCGATCGACTGGCGCAAGGCGGCGGGCGTGCCGGGCCAGGCGTCCTACAGCGCGAGATGGGCGGGGCGCGGCCCGCTGCAAGTGGAGCGCGCCAGCCTGCAGGCTGGCGACCTGAAGGCGCAGGGCAGCGCGGTCTTCGACGACGGCGCGGTCACGCAGGCGGATATTCGCGATCTCGAATATGGCGGCAATGTGTTTGGCATGGTCACGGCGCGGCGGCGGCCCGATGGCGGCTACAGCCTGCGCGTCGACGGCAAGAAGGCCGACCTCAGGGGGCCGCTCAGGCGTGCCTTCGCCGACGACGGCGGCGGCGGAGGCATGGCGTTCGACGCCGTGGTCCGCGTCGATCGCGCCGCCGTTGCCGACCAACTGGAACTCCACGGCTTGAACGTCGAGGTCGATGCCGCCGGGGGCAGGTTGAACAGCCTGCAAGCGGCGGGAGCCTACGCCGAAGGCGGGCGCCTTGAAGTCAACGTCTATCCCGGCGTACCCCGGCGCCGGGCCACCATCCGCACCGATAACGCCGCCGGCGCTTTGCGCTATCTGGGCATCGTCTCGCTCAGCGGCGGCAGTTTGAAACTCGACGGCGAGTTCGCCGACGACCAGCCGGGAGCGCCGCTGCGAGGCCTGGCGGCGATCGAGAATTTCAGGGTGGTGCGCGCGCCGGTGCTGGCGCAACTTCTGGCGCTGGGCTCGCTGACCGGCATCAGCGACGTGCTGCGCGGCGAGGGCATCGCCTTCACCCGCGCCGATGTTCCTTTCACGCTGACGCGCGAGTTACTGACACTGGACAAAGCGCGGGCCATCGGACCGGCGCTCGGCATTACCGCCGACGGCACGATGAAACGGACGACGGACGAATTGAGCCTTAGCGGAACGCTGGCGCCCGCCTACACCATCAACAGCGTGCTCGGCTTCATTCCGCTCATCGGCACCTTGCTGGTCGGCCGCGAGGGCGAGGGCCTGGTGGCGTTCAACTACGGCGTCAGCGGCACCGCCGCCGAGCCCAAGGTCACGGTCAGTCCGCTGTCGGCGCTGCTGCCCGGCATATTGCGGCGCCTGTTTCCCGCGCTCACGGGGCAGCCTGACGACGGCGGCGTCGAACGCAAGCCGCCGCAGGGCGGGGACAAATGAGATCGCCTCATTCGGGCCGCACCAGCACGTGACGCTTGCGGCCGGCGCTGAGCTTGATCACGCCTTCGGCCGTCAGATCGCCGACGCCTACCGCTTGCGTTTCGTTGGCGATGGGTACGTCGTTCAGGCGCGCGCCGCCGCCCTTTATCAATTTGCGCGCGGCGCCGTTCGATTCCGCCAGCCCGGCGCGGCGCACCAGCTCGAAGGCGGCAATGCCGTTCCGCAGCTCGGCCCGCGGGACCGCCAGCGTCGGCAAGGCGGAACCGAGTTCTCCCGCCTCGAAGGTGCGGCGCGCGGTTTCCGCCGCCTCGGCCGCCGCCGCCGCGCCGTGGCAAAGAGCGGTGGCTTCGGTGGCGAGGATTTTTTTCGCTTCGTTGCGTTCCGCCCCGTCCAGTTTTTCGAGGCGGGCGATTTCGCCTTCCGGCAATTCGGTGAAGAGGCGCAGGAAGCGCCCCACGTCGGCGTCCTCGACGTTGCGCCAATACTGCCAGTAATCGTATGGTGCCAGAGCCTCGGCGCCGAGCCATACGGCGCCTTGGGCGGTCTTGCCCATCTTCGCGCCCGAGGCGGTGGTGAGCAACGGGCAGGTGAGGCCGAAGGCGGCGCCATCATCGATGCGGCGAATGAGATCGATCCCGTTGACGATGTTGCCCCATTGATCGGAGCCTCCCATTTGCAAGCGGCAGCCGTGGCGGCGCGCCAGTTCGAGGTAGTCGTAGGCTTGCAGGATCATGTAATTGAACTCGAGGAAGCTCAGCGGTTGCTCGCGCTCCAACCGCAACTTCACGCTGTCGAAGGCCAACATGCGGTTGACCGAGAAATGCCGTCCCACCGCGCGCAAGAATGGAATGTATTCGAGGCGGTCGAGCCATTCGGCGTTGTCCACCATGACGGCGCCGGTTGGCCCATCGCCAAAACGCAGGAAGCGCGAAAAGGCGCGCTTGATGCTCGCCATGTTGCGGGCGATGGCGCCGTCGTCCAAAAGCTGGCGGGCCTCGTCCTTGCCCGACGGGTCGCCGACCTTGGTGGTGCCGCCGCCCATGAGCACGATGGGACGGTGGCCGGTGCGCTGCAACCAGCGCAGCATCATGATCGACAGCAGGTTGCCCACATGCAGGCTGGGCGCGGTGCAGTCATAGCCCACATAGGCGGTGACGACACCCGCGCCGAGGCCGGAGTCCAGCGCCTCCAGGTCGGTGCACTGGTGCATGTAGCCGCGCGACGTCATCGCGCGCAGAAATTCCGATCGCGGGCCGGGCATGGCGCCTTTTACCCGACGGGGCGGCGGCGGTCGAGGGGGCGATGACGGCGGCGCCCTGGGCCATCGGGTTGATGAGCGGCACGTCGATGGACGGCATCGATGCCGCCTTGCTGGCCAATGACGGGCGGCGCGTCAGCGGCCACGGCCCCTGGCTGACGCAGCCTTATGCCGATTCCCTGCGGGAAAGGCTGCGCGCGGTGCTGGGCGGCGTGGGTGACCTGGAGGGCGTCGCCCGCGACATCACCGTCGCCCATCACCGGGCGGTGAGCGACTTGCTGGCCCAGGCGGCGTTGCCGGCGAGCGCGGTGCGCGTCATCGGCTTTCACGGCCATACGGTGCTGCATCGCCCGGAGGCGCGGCGCACCTTGCAGATCGGGGATGGCGCCCTGCTGGCGCGACTTTCCGGCATCGACGTGGTGGGCGATTTCCGCGGCGCCGACGTCGCTGCCGGCGGCCAAGGCGCGCCGCTGGCGCCGCTCTACCACGCCGCTCTGGCCGCCGAACTGGAAAGGCCGCTGGCGGTGCTCAATGTGGGCGGCGTCGCCAACGTCACCTGGCTGGGCAGCGAGGGCCCGCCGCTGGCCTTCGATACCGGGCCGGGCAATGCCCTGATCGACGACTGGGTCAGGCGGCATACCGGCCAATTGTGCGACGATGGAGGCGCGTTGGCGGCGCGCGGCAACGTGGACGCCGCCACGCTGGCCGGGCTGATGGCTCATGCCTGGTTCGATCGCGCGCCGCCCAAGTCGCTTGACCGCAACGATTTCAGCGCCGCCGCGCTCGGGCACCTCTCCGTCGCCGATGGCGCCGCGACGCTGACCGAATTTACCGCCGCCGCGGTGGCCGCCGCGCTCAAGTACACGCCGGAAAGGCCGCGGCGCTGGCTGGTGTGCGGCGGCGGCCGCCATAACCGGGCGTTGATGGCGGCGCTTGCGCGGCGCCTGGGCACGCCGGTGCAGCCGGTGGAAGCAGTGGGTTGGCGCGGGGACGCATTGGAGGCCGAGGCCTTCGCCTACCTCGCCATGCGCTCGCTGGCGGGCTTGCCGCTCAGCCTGCCGAGCACCACGGGGGCGCCGGCGCCACAACGGGGTGGACGCCTTTTCCCCGCTCCGGCAGCCGCATGACGATCAGGCGGCGGCGGTAGGGGCCTCGCTCAAGGCGTGGCGAAGATGGCGCTCCACCAGATTCGCCACCACATCCAGTTTGCCGTCGTAAAAGTGGGTGGCGCCGGCGATCTTCCGGTACTCGATCTTGATGTAGCGTTGACTGGAAAGACGCTGCACCAGCTTCGCCACGTCGGGCTCGGGCACGATCTGGTCTTCAAGCCCCTGAATCACCAGGCCCGAGGACGGGCAGGGCGCGAGAAAATTGAAGTCGAACATGTTGGCCGGCGGCGAAACCGCGACGAAGCCGGCGACTTCCGGCCGGCGCATGAGCAATTGCATGGCGATCCAGCCGCCGAAGGAATAGCCGGCGATCCAGCAATTGCGGGCGTTGGGATTCTGGGTCTGCAACCAATCCATGGCCGAAGCGGCGTCGGACAACTCGCCCTGGCCATGATCGAAAACGCCCTGGCTGCGGCCGACGCCACGGAAATTGAAACGCAGCACGGCGAAGCCGAAGCGCGCGTAAACATGGAACAAGGTGTAGACGACCTTGTTGTTCATGTTACCGCCGTAAAGCGGGTGTGGATGCAGCACCAGCGCCAAAGGCGAATTGGGCTGCGAGCCGGGGTGGTAACGGCCTTCCAAGCGGCCGTCAGGACCGGCAAAGATGATGTCTGGCATAGATCTTCCGTGTCAGTCTTCGGTTCACTGGATCCGCGCCGCGGGCGGCGGATCGAAAGGGCCCATCACGACGCACCCCGTTCACGCACTTGACGGAACTGGCGGAGCGCATATTTCTTTTCTTGTTTGCTTCTGCTTTCTTCTGCCTAGTTCCGCGTCCGCGCCGGCCGAAGCCTAGTGCACCGCCGACGCGCGAACGCCGATCGGCGCGCAAGATGCATGATATCATGGCCCAGCCACGAAAATTCAAGGAAAATCCTCATGTTCGAAAGCACAGCTAGAGATTTGGATGCAGTCGTGGAGCGCGACCCGGCGGCGCGCTCGCGGCTGGAAGTGGCGCTGTGCTACCCGGGATTCCACGCCCTCATGCTGCACCGCATCGCCCACGCCTTGTGGGGGGCGGGCTGGCGGTATCCCGCCAGGTTCATGGGGCTCTTCAGCCGTTGGATCACGGGCATTGAAATCCACCCCGGCGCCCGCATCGGCAGCGGCTTTTTCATCGATCACGGCATGGGTACCGTCATCGGGGAAACGGCGGAAATCGGCGACAATGTAACCCTTTACCAGGGGGTGACGCTGGGCGGGATCGCGCCGGCGGTGAATTCGGCCGCCCAGGTCAATGTCAAGCGCCACCCGACGCTGGAACACGATGTCATCGTCGGCGCGGGGGCGGCGGTCCTGGGCGCCATTCGGGTCGGCGCCGGGGCCCGGGTGGGTTCCAACGCGGTGGTGACCCGGGACGTAGCCTCGGGCGCCACGGTCGTCGGCATACCGGCGCGGGTCGCCGGACGGGTCGAAGCGCCGCCCGCCTCGGCGCACGATTTCGCCGCCTACGGCCTGCCGGGCGGGGAATCCCCCGACCCCGTCAGCCGGGTGTGCGACCAGCTCATGCAGCAGATCGACAGCCTGTCGAACCGGGTGGCGGAATTGGAAGGCCGCCAGGCGAAGAAGCCGCGCTCGCTGGCCGCCGGCGGCCTCGGCCCGCGGCCGGGCGACGAGCGTTGAGCGACGGCATCGCCTATCTCGACCATAACGCGACGACGCCGCTCCGGCCCGCCGCCGCCGCCGCCATGACGGCTGTAGCCGGGCCAGGGGGAAATCCGTCGTCCGTGCATCGGCTGGGGCGCCTCGCCCGGCGGGCGGTGGAAGACGCGCGTGAGCGCCTGGGCATTGTCGCCGGCGCCAGGGCGGCGGAGATTGTCTTCACCTCCGGCGGCAGCGAGGCCAACAATCTGGCTATTGCCGGCCACCGTTCGGCCAGCATCGTCTTCGCCGCCCTCGAGCATGATTCCGTGCGCATGGCTGTCCGGGCTAGCGGCCGCCCGTACCGCGAGATTCCCGCAAGCGCCGATGGCGTCGTCGACTTGGCGGCGCTGGAACGCGCTTTGGCCGACCTCCCGCGCCCGGGCTTGGTGGCGCTGATGCTGGCCAATAACGAAACCGGCGTCATCCAGCCGGTGGCCGCGGCGGCGGCGCTGGCGCACGCGCAAGGCGCCGTGATCCATTGCGACGCGGTGCAGGCGCTGGGCAAAATGAGGCTGAATTTCGCCGCGTTAGAGGTCGATTCGCTGGCGCTTTCCGCGCACAAGGTGGGCGGACCCTTGGGGGTAGGGGCCTTGATCGTCGGCGACGCGGCGGACTTGAAGGCGCAGATTCATGGCGGCGGGCAGGAAGCGGGCCGGCGCGCCGGTACCGAAAATGTTCCGGGGATCGCGGGCTTCGCCGCCGCGGCGGAAGCCGCCGCCGCCGACCAGGGCCGGATCGCGGCCATCGCGCTGCTCCGCGACCGCATCGAGGAAAAGTTGCGGCGCATGACCCCGGGGCTGGTCTTTTATGGCGCCGAGGCGGTGCGCCTGCCCAACACCAGTTGCGTGGGCTTGCCGGGCGTCGCGGCGGAAACCGCGGTCATGGCGCTGGACCTGGCGGGGGTCGCGGTGTCGTCGGGATCGGCGTGCTCGTCGGGCAAGGTGCGGCCAAGCCATGTCCTGGCGGCCATGGGGGCGCCGCCCGGCGCGGCGCGGTCGGCGATCCGCATCAGCCTGGGGTGGAACAGCCGTCCCGAGGACGCGGAACGCTTGTTTGCCGCCTGGGCCGAACGCATTCTGCCACTGACGCAAAAACATTCGGCGGCCTCCGCAGCGTGAAAATACTATAGCTTTCCATGCCCAAAATGACCTTCATCGGCCCCGACGGGCAGAGCAACGTCGTCGACGCGCCGGCCGGGCTCTCGGTGCTGGAAATCGCGCACCGCCATGGCGTCGATCTCGAGGGCGCGTGCGAGGGCTCGCTGGCCTGTTCCACCTGCCATGTGATCGTGGCGCCGGATTGGCTGCAGCGCCTGCAACCGGCCAAAGACGAGGAAGAGGATATGCTCGATTTGGCGTTCGGACTGACCGCGACGTCGCGGCTTGGCTGCCAGATCCTCATGACCGAGGCCCTGGACGGTTTGACGGTGACGCTGCCGGTCGCCACCCGGGACATGCGGCTGGAGACGTGAGATTCTAGCCCGAAGCCGCCGTCATCGGCTCCGCCGCGCCCCGCGCGCCTTGCGCGCTGTTATATATTGGCGGCAATGCCGCCAAGGGCGCGGACCATAGATGAAGGGTGCAAACCTATTGAATCTGTACCGACTTTCGCGAATTCGTGAGTGGCGTCTCGCGACTCACGAATTCGCGAAAGTCGGTACTAGGGCGTAGTCGCCGATGTAACTGAGGTGACTGAGCAGGCCGCCAGCTTCGCTCCAACTGTGCAACTGGCAGCATGGCGGCTCCATGACCACGGTGAGGTTGCGCGACCCTTCCTTGAGGTCGAGCGCCATCTGATGCGCGGTCGAGGGGCAGCAGGAAACCACCGTGCCCCGCCAGCGCAGGACGATGGGCCGATGCAGGTGCCCGCACAGGATGCGCTCCACCTGCCGGTGGCGGGCGACGATGTCGCCGAAGGCGTCGAGCCCGATCAGGCCCCATTCGTCCATGCGCGCGATGCCGGTGATAAACGGCGGGTGGTGCATGACAATGACGGTGGGCCGGCGCGGTTGTTCCGCCAGGCGAGCGTCGATCCACGCCAGGCGCTGGGCGCAAATCTCGCCGCCCACTTCGCCGGGCCGGTGGGTATCCATGAAGATGAAGCGCACCGGAAGGTGGTCGACCGCGAAATGGAGGAACCCGCGCGCCGGCACATAGGGCCAGTCGGCGAACGCGGCGCGCAAATTCTCGCGGTCGTCGTGATTGCCGGGAATGAGATAGACCGGCATGGTCAAGGGCGCCAGAAGGCGGCGCAACTTCGCGTATTCGCCGGGCGATCCGGCATCGACCAGATCGCCAGAGACGAGAACCGCGTCCGGCCGGCGCGACAATTGGGTGAGATGGCGCACGGCGCGCTCGAGATGCCAGGCGGTGCGGTAGACCGCGTCGGGCGTGGCGCCGGTTTCGGCGATATGGGTGTCGGTGATCTGGGCGACGAGCATGGCGCGACCATATTAGCATTGGCCAATTCGGGGCGCGATGCCACGCTGGCGCTTGCCAAGAGGGGTCGCCTTCGACCATGCTGACGCCATGGCGAGGAGCGGCGAATTCCGCGACCTGATCGTCGAGCGGCTAGCACGTCTCGGCGCCGTCGCCATTCGTCCCATGTTCGGTGGCGCCGGCGTCTTTTGCGGCGACATCATGTTCGGCTTGGTGGACAACGACGTTCTCTATTTCCGGGTGGACGACGGCAACCGCGGCGAATTTCTCGCCGCCGGCAGCGAGCCCTTCACCTACGCGCGGGGTGGCAAGCAACGCATCGCCATGAGCTACTACCGGGCCCCGGACCATCTGCTTGACGACGACGCCCAACTGCTGGCCTGGGCCGAGCGCGCCTTGGCGGCGGCGCTGCGCGCCAAGACTGTTTCCACGGGCGGCAAACCTGAAGCCAAGCCCGCGAAGCCAAAAACCCCGCGCGCCCCGCGCGCTAAACCAGAATCCAAAGGCGGGCCACCCGACCTCAAGGGCGGCAAACCCAGCTTCGACCGCGGTGGCGGCGGCGGCGCCAAATTCAACATCATGAGCGCGCCTCGCCGCGGTGGCCGCAGCCCGCGGTCGCGCTGACATGGGAACCGGCGCGGTCGAGCTTTTCGCCCTTCGGCGCGCGCGCCCGGCGGATTGCGAATCCATTGCCCGGGTCCATGTGGCAAGCTGGGAGGCCGCCTATAACGGCATCATTCGCCTGGAAACGATCGCCCAGTTCGACTATTCCGCGCGGGTGGCGCTGTGGCGGCGAGCCTTGCGCAGCGGCGCCGCGATCTGGGTGGCGGTGGAAGACGGGCTGGTGATCGGCTTCGTGGAAGTACGGGGCGACGAGGTTACGGTGCTTTATTTGCACCCCGGCTGGTGGCGGCTTGGCCTCGGCGGGTCGCTGCTCCGCCGGTCGCTGCAGGAAATCGCTGCCGCAGGATACCGCGAGGCCCATTTGTGGGTGCTGGCGGGCAACGCCAACGCTCGCGCGTTCTATTCCAAGCTCGGCGGCACGGCGGGGGACAGCCGGCCGGTCAAGGTCGGGCGCGAACGGCTGGTGGAGTTGCGCTACGCGTGGCGCCTGCCGGCGCTGACACGCTAGGCCGGTGTCTTGGGCAACTGCGATTCGCCGACGATGCGGTCGCGGCCAGTGCGCTTGGCCATATAAAGCGCCGCGTCGGCCCGCTGCATCGGCTCGGCCACGAGATCGCCAGGATGGCGTTCGGCAACGCCGATGGACAAGGTGATGTGCCCAAGCTTGTCGCCCGTCCGCCGGTTGACCAGCGAATGGATTGAGATCACCGCGCGCAGATTCTGCGCCACGGTGGCGCCGCCGGTACCGTCGGTCTGCAGCAGCAGCACGGCGAACTCGTCGCCGCCGAGGCGCGCCACCATGTCCTGACCGCGGATCTTTTCCTTCACCGTGTCCGCCA
>CAZIVY010000185.1:0-2222 GCA_964542505.1 uncultured Rhodospirillaceae bacterium | reverse complement strand
CCGGTTGCGCGCCCCCACCCGCTCGTGTATTTCAGCCCCCGCGGACGCCGGCTGGATCAGGCCCTGGTGCGCGACATCGCCACGGCCGGCGGCGCCATCATGGTTTGCGGCCGCTACGAAGGCGTCGATCAGCGCCTGATCGAAGCCCGCGGCGCGATGGAGGTCAGTCTCGGCGACATGGTGTTGTCGGGCGGCGAGATCGCGGCCCTCGCCCTGATCGACGCGGCGGTGCGCCTGCTGCCCGGCGTGGTCGGCGAGGCGCGCTCGCTCGAGGAGGAGAGTTTCGCCGCCGGGTTGCTCGAATACCCGCATTACACGCGGCCGCAGGTATGGGAAGGGCGATCGGTGCCCGACATCCTGCTCAGCGGCCACCACCAGCGAATCCGCTCCTGGCGCCAGCAGCGGGCGGTTGAATTGACACGGGAGCTCAGGCCCGATCTTTGGGCGCGTTACATTGCCGAGGCGGGCAAGGAAAAGGTGAAGCCATGAACGAGATGGATGCGATCGAACAAGCCGAACTCAAGACCCTGGCCAAGGCCGGCGCGGTGCCGGATTTCGCCCCCGGCGACACGCTCAAGGTCAACGTCAAGGTGGTGGAAGGCGCCCGCGAGCGCATCCAGGCCTTCGAGGGCGTGTGCATCGCGCGGCGCAACCGCGGTTTCAACTCCGCCTTCACGGTGCGCAAGATTTCCTACGGCGAAGGGGTGGAACGCATCTTCCCCCTCTATTCGCCCCGCATCGATTCCATCGAGGTGCTGCGCCGTGGCGACGTGCGCCGCGCCAAGCTTTATTACCTGCGCGGGCGCACCGGCAAGAAGGCGCGCATTGGCGAGCGCCGCGCGGTCGACGAGACGCCCGCGGCCGCTCCGTCCGCGCCGGAGCCGGCGGCGACCTAGGACCATGAGCAAAAAACCCCGCACCCTCTACGACAAGATCTGGGACAGCCACCTGGTCCACCAGAAGGCGGACGGCAACGCGCTGATGTACGTTGACCGTCATCTGGTGCACGAGGTCACCAGCCCGCAGGCGTTTGCCGGCCTGCGCGCCGCCGGGCGCAAGGTGCGCCGCCCCGACGCCACCATCGCCGTTCCCGATCACAACGTCCCCACCACGCCCGAACGCCTGAGCGGGCACATCGCGGACGCGGAAGCGCGCGAACAGGTGGCGGCGCTGGAGCGCAACTGCAAGGAATTCGGCGTCGAACACATCCCCATGAACGACGCGCGCCAGGGGATCGTGCACATCATCGGCCCCGAACTCGGCCTCACTTTGCCGGGCATGACCATCGTCTGCGGCGATTCCCACACCTCGACCCACGGTGCCTTCGGGGCGATCGCCTTCGGCATCGGCACCTCCGACGTCGAGCACGTTCTCGCTACCCAGACGCTGATCGCGCGCCACGCCCGCAACATGAAGATCGAGGTCGCCGGCGGCATCGGCCCCGGCGTCACCGCCAAGGACGTCGTGCTGGCGATCATCGGCAAGATCGGCACCGCCGGCGCCACCGGCCACGTGGTCGAATATATGGGCGACGCCATAAGCGGCCTTTCCATGGAAGGTCGCATGACCGTCTGCAACATGTCGATCGAGGCCGGCGCCCGTGCGGGCCTGATCGCGCCCGACGAGACCACCTTCCGCTATGTCGCCGGCCGCGCCTACGCGCCCAAGGGCGGCGCCTTCGAACAGGCTCTCGCCTGGTGGCGGACGCTGCCCACCGATGCGGGCGCCCGCTTCGATACGGAAGTGAAGATCGACGCCGCCGGCATCGCCCCCCACGTCACCTGGGGCACCAGCCCCCAAGACGTGGTCCCCATTACCGGCCGCGTCCCCGATCCCGCCTCCGAGCCGAACGCCGGCCGCCGCGCGGCGATGGAACGGTCGCTGGCCTACATGGCGCTGAAGCCGGGCACGCCCTTGACCTCGGTGAAGATCGACCGGGTTTTCATCGGCTCCTGCACCAACGGCCGCATCGAGGACTTGCGCGCCGCCGCCGCCGTCCTCAAGGGCCGCAAGATCGCGGCGGGGGTCGGCGCCATGGTCGTCCCCGGTTCGGCGCTGGTGAAGCACACGGCGGAGAAAGAGGGTTTGGACCACGTCTTCCTCGACGCCGGCTTCGAGTGGCGCGAGGCGGGCTGCTCCATGTGCTTAGGGATGAACCCCGATCAGTTGAAGCCGGGCGAGCGCTGCGCCTCCACCTCGAACCGCAATTTCGAGGGCCGCCA
>CAZIVY010000184.1:0-16926 GCA_964542505.1 uncultured Rhodospirillaceae bacterium | reverse complement strand
CGCACCGCCTGGTGGAGCAGCATGTCGAGACCGTTCGAGGTCTTGAACCCGCGCTTCTCGGCGGCCGCCAGCAGCTTGGTCTTGAGCGGAACGTAGACGATATCGGCGACCACGGCGCCCGCCGGAAGCGGACCCAGATCGATTTCGAGATCGGGCTGGCCCTTCATGCCGAGCGAGGTCGAATTGACCAGCAGCCCCGCGCCCGCCAAAAGACGCGGCACATCGTCCCATCGCGCCGGGTGCACGCTGGGCCCGAACCGTTCACGAAACGCCACCGCCTTCTCGTAGGTCCGATTGACCACGTGGATCGCCTTCACGCCGCGCTCGACCAGCCCATAGACGACGGCGCGGCCGGCGCCGCCGGCGCCCAGCACGACGGCGGACGTCACGCGCTTGTCCCATCCGGGCGCCGCCGCGTCGAGCGCGCCAATGAATCCGTCGACGTCGGTGTTGGTGGAGCGCAGCCGGCCATTGTCGAGCCAGAGCGTGTTCGCCGCGCCAATCGCGCGCGCGCGCGCGTCGGGCTCGGAGAGCTTGAGCGCCATTTCCTTGTGGGGAATCGTGATGTTGGCGCCGATGTAGCCGTGGCCTTCAAGGTTCTTGAGGAAGGCGGGGAAGTCCTCCGCCGTTACCTCCTCGTACTTGTAGTTCCCGTCGATCTTGTAGCGCTTGATCCAATAGCCATGCAGCTTCGGCGAGCGCGAATGTTTGGACGGCCAACCGATAACACAAGCGGCGCGCATGATGTTCATCCTGTCCTTTTCTTTCGAGTCGGTTGCGGCGTCGCCGCCGGGGCGCGGGCCATCATGTCGTCGACGCGAACCGGCGCGCCAGTCTTCGCCGACTGGGTTATCGCCAGCGTCGTCGCCAAGGTAAGCGTGCCGTCGCGGCCGCTCAAGACCGGCGCCTCGGCGCCCCGGATCGCGCCGGCGAAGTTCCGCATCTGCTCGTGATAGGCGTCGGCGGGCGTGACGGGAACGCGAAGTTGCGTCAACGGTTTTCCCCAATTCTCCGCGCCCGTTTCATACCAGCGGTGTTGCAGCGAGGGAACAGCGAGCGAGCCCTTGGTGCCGGCGATCAGATAGCAATTCTCGGTCTCGTGCGGGTAGAAGGGATTTTCGCGCGACGACCATTCCCAGCTCCAGGGGCTGGAGGCGGAGTCGGAAACCAACAGCGTGCCCAGCGCCCCGTTCTTGAAGCGCAGCACCGCCGCCGCCGTGTCCTCGACGGGGAATTTGCGCGTCTCGCTCGAGGCCGACGCCTGAACCGTGTCCACGTCGCCGCACAACATGCGCAGGCAATCGATGTCGTGGATGGCGTTGATCAGCACCGGCCCGCCGCCGGCCTCGCGCCGCCAGGCGACGTTGAAATAGTCGTTCGGCTTGTGGCTGAGCCAAAGCCCCGATGCGGCGACGACCTTGCCCACGCCGCCCGCGCGGATGATTTCGGCCGCGCGGCGCATGATCGGGTTGTGGCGGCGATGGTGGCCGACGAGGAAGGGCACGCCGGCGCGCTCGGCCGCCTCCACCAGGTCGAGGGCGGCGGCGACCGAATCGGCGACCGGCTTCTCGACCAAAATCGCCACCTTGCGCGCGACACAGGCGAGCCCCACCGTCACATGAAGTTGATTTGGCACCGCGACAATGACGCCGCCGGGCTTGACGCGGTCGAGCATCTCCTCGACGTCGGCGTAGATCGCGTAACCGAGACGTTGCGCCTCATCCCGCGCGGCGGGCGTGGGATCGGCGACCCCGGCCAGAGTGTAGTCCGGGTTGCCGGAGCGGAGCACCTCGATGTGCTTGCGGCCGATGAGGCCGGCTCCGACGACAGCGATGCGCACGGGCGCCATGATGCCTCTCCCTTCAGGCGGTGAAATGAGCCGCCGACATGACCGCCGGATCGCGGGGCGCCAGCGGCGCGAACCCCATGCGCGCCAGCACGTCCCGGCGCGGGTCGATCCCCGGCGCCACTTCCGTCAGCACCAGCCCGTCCGCGGTCAAGCGGAACACCGCGCGCTCGGTAACATAGATGACTTCCTGGCCGCTTTTGAGCGCCTCGCCGCCGGAAAAAGTTATCTGTTCGACCTTGGCCACCAGCTTGGTCACCTCGCCGTGGCGGCGAATTTCCAGGCGCCCGCCGCCTATTTCAAGATCGGCGCCCTTGGCGTCGAAGGCGCCGCAGAAGACGACTTTCCTCGCGTTCTGCGCGATGTCGATGAAACCGCCCGGCCCCACGGTCACGCCGCCGAGCTTGGAGACATTGACGTTGCCGGCGGCGTCGATCTCGCCGAAGCCGAGGAAAGCCAAATCGAGCCCGCCACCGGAGTAGAAGTCGAACTGCGAGGGGCCGTCGATCATGGCGGTGGCGTTGCGCGCATAGCCGAACAGCATGCCGTCGAGCAGCTCGCCGCCATAGGTGCCGTGCTCGATGGTCTGGTAATAGCGGTCGAGATGCCCGCGTTCCGCGATGAGCTTGGCGATGCCGTCCGGTATGCCAAAGCCGTAGTTCAGCACCGCGTTGTCGCGCAATTCCTCGGCCGCCCGCAGCGCGATGACCCGCCGCACGTCGAGGGGCCGCGGCAGTGGAGGCGGCGACAGGCCCTTCATCTCGCCGGAGAACGTGGGATCGTAGACGACGTCGTAGCCCATGGATTGCGACGGATCGACGACCACCGCGTCCACAATGGCGCCCGGCACGCGAACCGAGCGCGCCGGCAGCGAACCGACAGCGACCGCGGTCCGGACTTGCACGATGACCTTGCCGCCCGAATTGTGGGCGGCGAGCGCGGCGGCGTAGATATCGACGTTGGCGGCTTCCTGGTCGAGGCTGACATTGCCGTGGGCGTCGGCGGCCGAGCCGCGGATCAAGGCGACGTGGATCGGAAACGGCTTGTAGCGCAGCAATTCGCGGCCATCGACGGTCGCCACCTCGACCAGATCGGCCTTGGCCGACTTGTTCATGCGGCCGCCTTCGACGCGCGGATCGACGAAGGTGCCGAGCCCCACATGGGTGAAAAGCCCAGGCCGGCCGGCGCCGATCTCGCGGAAAAGCTGCATGGCGACGCCGCCGGGAAGCACATAGGCCTCGATCTTCTCGTCCTTGGCCAGCGCCTGCATGCGGGGCGACCAGACCCAGTGGCCGCCGATGACCCGTTTCACCATGCCCTCATGGGCGAAGCGGTTGAGGCCGCGCGCTTGGCGGTCGCCGATGCCCAGCGCGTGAATGACCGTCAAGCGGCGCGGATGACCCGTGGCCAGGAAGCGCTTCTCGACCGCTTCGTGGAGGCACGACGCCTCGACCAAACCGCCGCCGCCGCCGATGAGCGCGACCGTGTCGCCGTCGCCGATCAACCGGACCGCGGCCTCGGGCGTCATGAACTTGTCGATGGGCATCAGGGAATATCCGCGAAGCGCCCGGCGCCGTGCTTCAACAGGGCGCGGGCGACGATGCCTCGGTGAATCTCGGACGTGCCGTCAAAAATGCGAAAGACGCGCGCGTCCCTGTAAAAGCGCTCGATGGGCAGGCCCTTGGCGTAACCCATGCCGCCAAATACCTGCACCGCGCGGTCAGCGACCCGGCCAAGGGCCTCGGCGGCATAGACCTTGACCATCGAGATGCGCTCGCGGGCATCATGGCCCTGGTCGATGTCGCCGGCGGCCTGAAGGACCAGCAGGCGCGCGGCGTTGATCTCGATGACGCTGTCGGCCAGCATTTGCTGCACCATCTGGAACTCGCCGACGGAGCGGCCAAACTGGCGGCGCTCGGCGGCATGCTCGGTCATCAGGCGCAGAATCCGCGTCGCCCTGCCGACCGCCCGCGCGCCGATATGGGCCAGGCGGATGCGCCCGAGCGTCGCGAAGGCATGTTTAAGGCCGCGGCCTTCTTCGCCCAACAAATGTTCAGGCCCCAGCGCCACATTGTCGAAAAAAAGCTCCAAATGGCTGGTGCCGGCCAAGCCCATCATCGGCAAATCGGGGCCGAGCGTGAACCCGGGCACGCCCTTGTCGACGAGGAAAAGCGAAATGCCGTTGGCGCCGGCGCCTGGATCGGTGACGGCGGAAACGACGAAGAAATCGGAGAATGAGCCGTCGCTGATGAAGATCTTGTGGCCGCTCAACCGCCAGCCGCCCCCGTCACGAACGGCGCGCGTCTTGATGCCGGCGGCGTCGGAGCCGGCGCCGGGCTCGGTGAAGGCGACCGAAAACGTGCGCTCGCCCCGCACGGATGGCTCAAGCCAGCGTTGGCGCTGATGCGCGTTCGCCAGCAGCAGGACCTCGTAGACATTGCCGAACGCGCGGCGGATGAGGATGTCGGTGGTGTGGCCGAACTGCTCCTCGGCCAGGCAGGTGTCGAGCGCGGAGAGGCCGCCGCCGCCATATTCGGCCGGGATGTTGACGGCGTAGAGCCCCAGCGCCCTGGAGCGCTGAAAAATCGCGCGGGCCTTGGCCGGATCGAGGGCGCGCGCCGATTCGACCTCGTCCTCCAGCGGCGTCAATTCGGCGGCGACGAACTTGCGCGCCGTTTCCACCAGCAGCCGTTGTTCCGGGCTAAGCGAGAAGTCCATCGACCGCGGCCCCGGCTCAGTGATAGCCGGGCGTGCCGCCGCCGTCGATGGCGATGGCGGTGCCCTGAATGTGGCGGGCGCGCTCGCTGGCGAGGAACAGGGCCAGTTCCGCCACCTCTTCCGGCCGGCCCAGACGGCGCACGCCTTCCTTGGCGATGACCAAGCGGCGGGTTTCCTCGGGCGTGGCGCCGGAGGCCGCCGCGCGCTGCTCGAAAAGCTGCAGGACCCGATCGGTCTCCGTCAGGCCGGGGAGAATGGCGTTGACGTTGACGCCATCGCGTTTGCCGAGGCCCGATAGCCCCTTGGAGAAATTCGCCATGGCGGCGTTGACCGCGCCGCCCACCAGGAAATCACAGTCGGGCGTGCGCGCCGCGCCGCCGACGATGTTGACGACGCAGCCCTGGGCCGCCTTCAGCATGGGCCAGAACAGCCGGCAGAGGCGCATGCAGGCAAAAAACTTGAGCGCGAAACCGTCCAGCCATTGCTCGTCCGGCTGCGCCAGAAAGGCGCCGGCGCGCGTCGCGCCCGCCGAATTGACCAGCACGTCGCAGCGGCCGAAGGTCTTTTCCACCCGCGCATAGACGCGCTCGCAGCCGGCGAGCGTGCGCAGGTCCTCCGCCACGGTCAAGGGCGGCGGCACGCCGATCCCGGCGATGAGTTTCGCCGCCTGGGCCAGGTTCGGCTCCGACGACGCCGCGAGAACGGTCTGCGCGCCCTGGCCGGCAAAGGCCAGTCCAATGGCGCGGCCAATCCCGCGGCTGCCGCCGCTGACCACCACCACCTTGCCATCGAATTCCCGCGTCACACGTCACCTATTTCGGTTGATCGAGATATTGGGCCTGCAGCCCCTTCACCAGCGCCACCATGGCGTCGATGGTGGGCGTGGCCAGGCCGTGCCGGCGCGCCAAGTGGGTGACGGCGCCGTGAATGGTGTCGATCTCCGTCCGCCGGCGGCGGATGATGTCCTCGCGCATGGAGGACTTGGCGGCGCCGGTGCCGCCGCCGGATGTGTCCACCAGCTTGAGCAGCACCTCGCGCGCCTCGGCGACGTCGAGGGCGACGCCATCGGCCTTGGCCACCGCCGCCGCCTCGTCGAGGGAACGGAAGACGATTTCCTGGAGTTCGGGCACGCGCATGATCTCGAAGGAGCGCATGTCGGTAACCGCCGAGATGGCGCCCAGCGCGACGTTGCCGAGAAGCTTTTTCCACTTGTCGCGCTTGATATCGGCGCTGGCCGACGTGGGCAGGCCATGGCGCGAGAAAGCCGCCGCGATTGCCGTGGCGCGCGGCGACAGACCGCCCGACATCTCGCCGATAAAAGTGGGGAGATCGCCGAAATTGCGCACGACGCCCGGCCCCTCGGCCAGGCCGGCTTGCGCGGTAAGCCCGCCGATGACGTTGGCCTCGCCCAGGACACCGGCCAGCACAGCCTCGTTGCCCAGCCCGTTCTGAAAGCTGATGGCGAGCGTACCGCCATTGAACAGGTGCTTGACGCTCCGCGCCGCCGCCGGGTTGGCGAAGGCCTTGCACTGGAAAAGCACCACGTCCGCGGCGCGGACGGTGGCGGCGTCGCCGGTCGCCTTGACCGGGATCGCGCGGTCGCCGCCGACGCCGACGATCTTGATTCCGCGCGCGGCGATGGCCGCGACATGCTCGCCCCATGTATCCACCAGCGTCACGTCGAGCCCCTGTTCGGCCATGAGGCCGCCGAACAGGCCGCCCATGGCGCCAGCGCCGACGACGACGACCTTCGGATTATCGAGCGGCATTGGAAAAGTCTTTCGGGCCGCGGGCTGCCGCCAGCATCATGCCGACCGCAGGAAGGCGCGAACCTCGGCGTCGGCCATTTCCTTGCCGAGATAGGCCTCGATCACGCGGTGGTTTTCCTTGATCGCCGCTGGCGGGCCTTCCGCGATCTTCTCGCCGTGTTCGAGCACGCTCACCGTCTCGCAGGTATCCATCACCACCTTCAGGATGTGCTCGATGATGATCACGGTGAGGCCGAAGCGGTTTTTCAAGGCGAGAACGGTTTCGAGCAGGATGTCGACATTGACCGGCGACAGGCCGGCCGCCGGTTCGTCGAGCATCAGCAGTTTCGGCCGCATGGCCATGGCGCGGCCCAACGCCAAAAGGCGCCGCTGTCCGCCGGACAGTTCGCCGGCGGGCATTTCGGCGTAGTCGGCGAGGCCGATGAAGGCGAGCAGTTCCATCATCTCGTCGCGCACGCGGCGCTCCTCGGCCCACACCTTGCGCGACCCGATCACGGCGGAGGCGTTGCCGTAGCGGATCAGCGCGTGGTGGCCGATCAGCACGTTTTCGAGCACGCTCATGCCGCCGAAAATGCGCAAGAGCTGAAACGTGCGCGCCACGCCGCGGCGCGCGATCTCGTGCGGCTCCCAGGCGGTGATGTCGTCGCCGTCGAACACCACCTTGCCGCCGCGCTCCGGCTTGTAGACGCCCGAAACGAGGTTGAAGAGCGTGCTCTTGCCCGAGCCGTTGGGGCCGATGATGCCGCGCACCTCGCCCGGCTTGATGGCAAGATCGACGTTCGACACGGCGGTCAGCCCGCCGAACCGCTTGCTCAGGTTCTTGACCTCAAGCAGCATTGGCCTTGGCGTCCCGGATCGCCTTGAAGCGCCGACGGACGAAAAAGCCGTCGATCATGCCGCCTATTCCGCGTGGCATGTACATCACCGTCAGCACGATCACCGAACCGAACATCACCATCCGGTACTGGTAGTAGTCGCGGGTGAAGTCGTCGATGATGGTCACCAGTATGGCGCCAATGACGCCGCCCCAGATGTGGCCGATGCCGCCGAACACGACCATCAGCAACAGGGTGACCATCTCGGTGATCGTGTAGGAGTTGGGATGGATGAACCCCGGCGCGATATGGGCCTGGAGGCTTCCCGCGCAGCCGGCATAAAGCGCGCTCAAGACAAACGCGATCACCTTGTACTTGCGGACATTGACGCCGCTTGCCGCCGCCGCGAGCGGGTCCTCGCGCAACGCCTTGAACGCGCGGCCGATGTCGGAGCGCAGGATGCTGAAGGAGAAATAGATGCCGGTCAGCGCCAACGGCATGACGACGTAGTAGTAGGACCGGTGGCTGTCGAGCGCGAAGCCGCCGAGAAATGGCGGCGGAATGTTCTCATACCCGATCCCGGCGCCGAGGAACTCGGTTCCCGAAATGACGATGCGCACCGATTCGGCCAGGCCGAGGGTGGCCAGCGCCAAATAGGCGCCTTCGAGCCGAAACGAGGGAATGCCAATCAGGGCGCCGGCGACGCCGGCCACCAGCATCGCGGCGGGCAGGGCCAGCCAGAACGGCATCCCCATATGGGTGGAAAAGACCGCCGACGAATAGGCGCCGATGGCGGCGAGCGCGACATGGCCCACCGTCACCTGGCCGGCGAATCCCTTGACGATGTTCAGTCCCACGGCCAGGATCACGTTGATCCCGATGATGTTGATTATGTACTGCTGATAGGCGTTCGTCGTCAGCAAGGGCAGCGGCAGCAGAGCCAGCAGCCCGAACAGCCACGGCACGACCGGGTGGGCCCCGGCCAGCCACGCCGGGCCGCCGGTCGCCGAATGCCGCACGCTGTTCTTACCGACTTCCACGGTCACGTTGTTTCCGAGGCGCTAAAAGCTTCAGCCAGCGCCGGCGGCCGCCCGGAGCAGGCGGCCGCCGCACGCGAACCAACGGCTGCTAGAGCCCGAAATCCGCCTCGAACGAGACGCGGGCAAGCACGGCCATGTCGTAGTCCTTGCCGCCTTTGGTGTATTCCACCAGGATTCCGGTGCGGTTGCCGTCGCGGCATTGGGGCGTCGGCTCGGCGCAGAAATTGATCGGTCCCGAGGCGAGGCCGCTGTAGTTCTTGATGCCGGCCAGCGCGTCGCGGATGGCGGCGCGGTCGGCGCTCAGCGACGCGTCGGTCAAGGTCAGCTTGGCGTTCTTCAGCGCCAGCTTCACGATCTGCGCCGTCTCATAGGCCTGGCTGAAATCATGATCCGGGCAGTGGACCTTGTACTTGTCCTGCACCATCTTCACGAAGGCCTGCGCCACCGGGCGTTCGTCCTTGCAGTTGAACGCCTGGGCGAACGCCAGGCCCTTGACGGCGTCGCCGGCCAGTTCGGGCACCGGTGCATTGCCCGCCGCCGACGCGGCGACGCGGCGCACCTTCGCCGGGATGCCGACCTCGACCGCTTGCTGGACGATACGGGCGATGGCGTCGAGCTGGCCGCCGATGGCCAGCACGTCCGGGTTCAGCGACTTGATCTTCAGCAGATGGGAGCGGAAATCGAGATCGGCCTCCTGCATCTGCTCCTTGTAGATCGGTTCGATGTTGTAGGTCTTCTTCATGTACGCCATGTAGTCGTTGGCGAAGCTGATGCCAGCGCTGTCGGTGGTGTACAAATAGGCCACCCTCTTGCCCACGTTCTCCGACAGGTACTTGGCGTGCACCGAGGCATAGAAGCGCTCGGACACCGAGGTGCGGAACACCCAGGCGCTGCCCTTCTTGGTGATGGCGGAGTTGGTCGAGTGGGGGATGATCTGCGGCACTTCTTCCTTGGCCGTGATGTCCACCATCGGCATGGACACCGAGCTGCAGGTCGAGCCGAGCACCAGATGCACCTTGTGCTGGTGGATGAAACGGTTGACGTTGGCCACGCCCTTGTCGGGCTTGCACTCGTCGTCGAGCAGGGTGACCTCGATCTTCTTGCCGTTGATGCCGCCGGCGGCGTTCACCGCCTCGAGTTCATCCTTGGTCATCTGGCCATATTTCATGCCGTTCTCGACCACCATGCGCAGCGTGACGCCGACACGGATCACGTTGTCTTGCGCCATGGCGGGCGCGCCGATCGCGCCAAGCGCGAGAACAATCGCCGGCGCCAAGGCGTAACTCAGTCTGAAGCTAGTCTTTTTCACTGGGGCCTCCCTTTGTGTTTTTCGCGGTCATCCGCGCCAATCCATCCGCCGGGCCGCGCAAACGGCGCCCGGACGGACGTTCCCACGGGCATCTTGCTTGCCCGCGTCGATCTTGTCACGGGGGAATTTCGGGAATCCCGGCCGGATCGCGTCCCGCCGCCGCCGCTGGACGCGGTGGAACAAGCGGTATCTAATCCCGGCGGGGAGTTTTCCGTCACCGAGCCCGAGAGCCAAGCATGCTGGCGGTCGAGAACGTCGAAGGGGGTTATGGCAGCGTCAAAATTCTCCATGGCGCCAGCCTGAAGGTCGAGCGCGGCCAGATCGTAGCGCTGCTCGGCGGCAATGGCACCGGCAAATCGACGCTGCTGAAGGCCATTTCCGGCCTGCTTAAGCCGTGGAGCGGCACGATCACGTTCGACGGCGCGCGCATCGACGGCCTGAGGCCCGATCTCATCGTGCGCCGCGGCCTGGTGCAGGTCACCCAGGGCAAGGAGGCCTTTCCCGCGATGACCGTCGAGGAAAACCTCAGGATCGGCGCTTACGTGGTCGGCAGCCGCGCCCAGATCGACCGCGCGCTGGAGCGCGTCTACACCTATTTTCCGGTCCTGAAAATCAGGCGCAAGCAGTTGTCCGGGACACTGTCCGGCGGGCAACTGCAAATGGTGTGCATCGGCCGCGGCCTGATGTCGGAGCCGAAGATGATCATGCTCGACGAGCCGAGCGCGGCGCTGGCGCCGCAAGTCGTGCTCGACATTTTCCGCACCATCCACCGCATCACGCGGGACGGCATGACCGTGCTTCTTGTGGAGCAGAACGTGCGCATGGCGCTCTTGCTCGCCGGATACGGCTACATCATCAAGGATGGCGTGATCCACCTCGAAGGCCCGGCGGAGAGCCTCATTCACGACGACAAAGTGCGGCTGGCCTATCTCGGCGGCGGCACGGTGGCCAACCGCGAGGCGACACTCTAGGCAATGGGGACGAGGTAAACGAGCGTGCAGTACTTCATCGACCTGGTGATCATCGGGCTCTCGATCGGCATGATCTACGCCCTCATCGCGCTGGGCATATCCATCATCTATTCCGGGCTCGACATCGTCCATTTCGCTCATGGCGAAATTTATATGATTGGCGCGTTCATCGGCCTCATGCTGTTCCAGAAACTGAACATCGGCTACGTGCCGACGCTGTTGCTGGCCATCGTGCTGACGGGCCTCATCGGCATGGTCATCGAACGCCTGTTCTACCGCCGGCTGACGCGCGCGGGCGGCGGCTACACCGTCGCCGGCATGGGCATGATCATCGCCGGCTTCGGCATGTCGATCGTGCTGCAGAACATCGCCTTCCTGGCCTGGGGACCGAAGCCGCTGCCGTTTCCGGTGCCCTTCGGCGAACCGATCGAACTCGGGAATCTCACGTTGCCGCGGTCCTATTTGTGGATCGTGGTCACGGCGCTGGTGCTGATGTTCGCCCTCAATTTTCTGCTCAAGCGGACGATGATCGGCCTGGCCATGCGCGCGGTGGCCCACAACAAGGACATCGCTTACCTGAGCGGCGTCAACGTACCGCTGATGATCTCGCTGATCTTCGCCATTGGCTGCGCGCTCGGCGCAGCGGCGGGGGTGCTGATCGGGCCGATCAACTATGTGCAGGTCTTGATGGGCACCGGCGTGCTGATCAAGGCGTTCGCGGCCGCCGTGGTCGGCGGGTTCGGCAGCCTGCCCGGCGCGGTGCTGGGCGGCCTGTTGGTGGGCGTCGTCGAAAGCCTCGGCGCCGGCTATGTTTCCGGCACCTTCAAGGACATCTACGCCTTCCTGCTGCTGATCGTCGTGATGATGGTCAAGCCGTCGGGCATCCTGGGCGTCGAGGCCAAGGTCAAGGCCTGATCGCGGCGTACCTCAGGTCAGCGTCACGCGGAGCGTCGCCAGATCGGCGAAGCGGGCGGCCAGCGTCTGCCCGGCGCGGATGGGCGTGGGCAGCGTCAGCGAACCGGTCAGCACGCAATCCCCGGCGCCCAGATAAATGCCGCGCCCGGCCAGATCGTTGAGCGTTTCGGCCATGATCGCCAGCGGGTCGCGGCGGTAAGCCCCGGAATAGGCCTGGATCGGCGGGCTGTCGTCGATCCGCGCGTCGATGTTCATGGTCTCGAAGGCCAGGCCCCGCCAGGCGCCGATGGCGGGGCCGAGCACCGCGCCGCCACCGGTGCCGTTGTCGGCGATCCCGTCGAAGGTTCGCGCGGCGCGGTTGCCGGTCCCGGGCGCAAAACGCGTGGCGGCAAGCTCGATCGCCGGATGGAACGCCAGCGCCGGCGCTATTTCGCCGGGCGCAAAGGGCCGGGCCTGGCGGGGCAGCGCGCGCATCAGGCGGAAGGCAAACTCGCACTCGGCCTTCATCCCGGGAATCAGATTGGCCGCAACCTTGGCCGGGCTGTCGAAGCAACGGTCGGCGAAAATCCGCCCCGGCAAGGGCCCGTCATGGCCCTCGAATATTTGCACCGCGCGCACGGTCGCGCCCACTTTCCAGCCGACGACACGGCCGCCGATCAGCGCCGCCATGCGGTCCTGAACCGCGTAGGCCTCGGCGCGTGTCGCGGGGGCCGCCGTGACAGCCGGCAACGGGATGGTGGCGCCCGCGCACCAGGCTTGGGCCAATTCACTCGCCAAACGCTCGAACTTGCCGCTCATGCCGCCGCCCATGCTGTTCACACCGCTCCTGCTGTTCATACCGCCGTTTGGTAGCGTTCCTTGGCGACGCGGATCACCTCGTCGGGATCGCGCGTCCACCAGTCGCGGGCGGAGAAAATCTCGACCTCGCGATGACCCTTATACCCCGCCGCTTCCACCCAGCGCCTTATGCCCGGGATGTCGATCACGCCGTCGCCCATCATGCCACGGTCGAGGCGCAAGTCGCGCGTGTCCGCCAGCCAGTCGCTGACGTGGAAGCCGCAAACGCGCCGGCCCGCGCGCGCGATCTGGGCCTCGAGATCGGGGTCCCACCAAACCGCGTAGGTATCCACCGCGATGCCGAAAACGTCCTCGGCGGCAAGCGCGTCGCACCAGTCGTTGGCGAGGCCGAGCGAGCTCAAGACCGAGCGCGAGGCGCAAACCATCGGGTGCAGGGGTTCAAGCGCGATGCGCACGCCCGCGGCGCGGGCATGGGGCGCAAGGTCCGCCAGTCCGGCAAGGGCGCGGGCGCGGGCCCCATCGAGGTTCTTGTCGCGGGCGTCGATCCCGCCGGCGACAAAGATCAGGCAGCGGGCGCCGATGGCCGCCGCCTCGTCGATGGCCAGCCGGACATCGTCGCGGGCGCGCCGATCCTCGACCGGATCGGGCGAGGTGAGCAGGCCGGCGGCGCCGAGGGCGGTCACGGTCAGCCCTTGGCCTTTCAGCATGCGCGCCGCTTCGGCGAGGCCGCATTCGCGCAGCTTGTCGCGCCAGACGCCGATGGCATTGACGCGGTGACGCGCCAGGCCGTCGATCAACTGCTTCAGCGACCATTGCTGGAGCACGGTGACGTGATGGATGCAAAGCAGGTTTTCGTCGAGCACGGGGCGGATCAGTAGGTGGCGCGGCCGCCGGAAACGTCGAACACGAAGCCCGAGGTGAAGCCGCACGCCGGGCTGGCGATCCAGGCCGCCATCTCGGCGATATCGTCAACCTGCACCAGCCGGCCCATGGGGATCTTCGCCTTCATGTTGCGGATGTGCTCCGCCGTCATGCCAATGAGCAAATCCGTTTCGGTCATCGCCGGGGCGATGCAGTTGACGGTGACGCCGCAGTCCGCAAGCTCCTTCGCCAGCGCCTTGGAAAAACCCATGACGCCCGCCTTCGCCGCCGAATAGGCGCAGATATTGGGGACCCCTTCCTTGCCGGCGATGGAGGCGATGGTGAGGATGCGGCCGTAGCGGTGCTCGCGCATGTGGCGGGCGGCAAGGCGGCTTGAGTAGAACACCGCGGTCATGTCGATGGCCACCACGCTATCCCAGTCCTCCAGCGGGTAGTCCCAGGTGGGCAGAATCGGGCCGTTGATGCCGGCGTTGTTGATCAGGATGTGGATCTGGCCGAACTCGGCGGCCGCGGCCTTGAAGGCGCGCTCGACGGAAGGATAGTTGGCCACATCGACGATTTCGGCCCGCGCCGGCTTGAAACCCGTGGCGGCTTGCAAGGGAGAGAGATCGCGGTCCCAGACCACGACCTTGGCGCCGCGCTCGGCCAAAAGCCGCGCGATGCCAAGCCCGATGCCGCGCGCCGCGCCGGTAACGATGGCGACCTGCCCGTTCAATCTCGTTTTCATTGTCATTCCTTGTTTTTCACCCACTTCAGGATGTGGGTGCCCACCGCCACCAGCGTGCCGTCCTGGTTCTTGATGGCGATGTCCCCGGTGGAGCGCCGCCGCGCCACGTCGATGGCGCCGATGCGGTAATCGACGGTGATGGTGTCGCCGAAAAAGACCGGGGCGAGAAAGCGGATGCGATCATAGCCCAGCGAGACCGGCGTCTCGCCGGCGCCCTCGCGGGAATGGGCGATCACCAGGGTCGACGCCGTCGACATGTAGCCGACCATCAGCGCGCCATGCGCCTGAAGACGGCCATAACTCGACTTTTCCATATAGGCCTTGTCGACGTGGTTGGGCGAAAAATCGCCGGTGATGCCGGCGAAGCCGTAGACGTCGTACTCGCCGACCGTCTTGGTGAAGCGGGCGCTGTCGCCGACCTTGACGTAAAAATCCGCCATGTTGCCTGCCTCCCTCGGACTGTTCCTCATCGCCCCTGCCAGCGCGGCTTGCGTTTTTCGGCGAATGCGCGTTGCCCTTCCTTGGCGTCCTCGCTCTCCAGCATGCGCTCGGCGGCGGGATAGCGGGCGCGCAGCGCGGTCTCGAGATCGGGCATGCCGAGGCTGCGCAACATGACCTGTTTCGACGCCTGCAACGCCAAGGGCGCGCCGTCGAGGATCGTTTCGGCCAACTTGCGCGCGCGGGCCTTAAGCTCGGCCCGCGGCGCCACGTCGTTGATCAGGCCCATGCTCTTGGCCTCCAGGGCGGAAACGCGGCGGCCGGTCAGAACCAGGTCCATCGCCTGTTTCAGCGGCAGCGCGCGGGCGAGGCGCTGCAAGCCGCCGCCGCCCAGCGCCGCCAGGCCCAGGCGCGCCTCGGGCAGGGCGAACTCCGCATGGTCGGCGGCGATGGCGAGGTCGCATGCGGCGACGATCTCGACGCCGCCGCCGAGCGCCAGGCCGTTAACCGCCGCGATCACCGGCTTGAGCAGGTCAAAACGGTGGGTAAGGCCGGCGAAACCGGTGGCGGGATGATCGTCGGCGTTGGCGCGCGCGCGCGCTTTCAGATCGCTGCCGACGCAGAAGGCGCGTTCGCCCGCGCCGGTCAGGATGGCGACGCGCAACTCATTGTCCGCGGCGAAGGCGTCGAAGGCCGCGGCCAGCTCGCGGTGCGCCGGCGGGTCGAGGGCGTTCATCGCCGCCGGCCGGTTGATGGTGATCCAGAGCAGCGGTCCTTCGCGCTCGATCAGGCAATGCCGCGTTGGGCTCACGTCTTCTTCCTGGCCTCGATCAATTTGGCCATGGCCTTGACGGCGAGCGGGTAACCGTTAGCGCCAAGGCCGCACACTATCGCCGTCGCCACCTGCGAGACGAACGAGTGGTGGCGGAACTCCTCGCGCTGGTGGGGGTTCGAAATGTGCAGTTCGATGATCGGATGCTTGACTATCTTGAGCGCATCCAGGATGGCGACCGAGGTATGGGTGTAGCCGGCGGGATTGATGATGATGCCCGATGCGCCGCCGATCGCCTCGTGAATCCAGTCGATGATCTGGCCCTCGCTGTTCGACTGGCGGAATAAAATCTTCAGCCCAAGCTCCTTGGCCTTCTTGGCGCACATGGCCTCGACCTCGGCGAGAGTGGTCGAGCCGTAGATATGGGGCTCGCGCGTGCCGAGCAGGTTGAGGTTGGGGCCATTGAGAATGAAGACGGGTTTGCTCATGGGGCGCTCCGTGCGGCGAGGAATTCGCGGGTCTTGCGGACCATCATCGTGGCCCGCGCCACCGGATCCAGATCGGGGAACTGGCCGGCGATGGGGGTTTCGACGCCCCACAAGATGCCGGGCGGCAGGGCATCGATCAACGGCCACAACGCCAAGCCGCCGGCGCCGGGCAGGAGACGGCGGCCGCGGGCCTCGATCGCCAACCCATCGGGTGGAGGGGCGGCGCGGGGCGCGTCGCAAATCTGGAAGGTTCCAAGCATGACAGGGTCGATCTCGGCTAGTTCGGCGACGGTGCTGCCCGAGCGAAAGAAGTGCAGCGCGTCGATCAGAATATGGGCATTCGGCCGCCGCGCCAAGCGGACGACCATGGCGGCGTCGGTGAGCGAGCCGACGGCGCGGAAGGGCATGAATTCGATATCGACGGCGATGCCGTAGGGTTTCGCCAGATCGCACATCTCGGCCATGCGTTCGGCGACGATGGCGAAATCCGCGTCATCGCCCGCCACGGCAAGGCGCGTGGCGCCCAGCGCCGCCCCCACCTCAAGCATGGGCCGGAAGTCCGCGATCTTCGTCGCCCGCCCCAGCGACACCATCTCGACATAAAGGACCGACATGCCCGTTGCCGCCATCCGCCGCCGCATTTCGGCCTGTTCGGCCGCCGAACCGAGCGGATAGGAAACGCCGCCGGGCGCCGCCGCCGCCGTGCGCAGCCCGACCGAGGCGAAGCCGGCCCGCGCCGCCAGATCGATCAGGTCCGCCGGCTTGACCCCGAGCTCGCACAAATGGGCGATGGAGAGGGGCAGCGTGGGAATTGGGATCGGCACGACAAAAATCTCCTGATCCTGGGCGTCGGCGGCGAGGCTCTTGGTGAAACCGATGACGCCGGCCTGGGCGTCCAATCCTTGCTCGCCCTCCCTTACGTTCGGAAACCGCCCCTGGCAAGCAGCAACGGCGACAAACGCCTTTGACAGGCTTGCGGCGCACCCATCACAATGCGCGCGGCAGGTCATCACCCCATCGTCTCGAAGCCGAGGCGCATGGCCAAAAGGAAGCCGCCGATGCCCGAGGCCTTGATCTGCGACGCCGTTCGCACGCCCATGGGACGCTATGGCGGCGCGCTGGCCGGCGTGCGCGCCGACGACCTGGCGGCGATTCCGGTCAAGGCGCTGCTGGCGCGCAACGCCACGGCCGATTGGTCGCGGCTCGACGATGTTTTCCTCGGGTGCGCCAACCAGGCGGGAGAGGACAACCGCAACGTGGCGCGCATGGCGCTGCTGCTGGCCGGCCTTTCGGCCAGCGTGCCGGGGGTGACGATCAACCGGCTGTGCGCGTCGGGCCTCGACGCCATCGGCACAGCCGCGCGTGGGATCAAGGCGGGCGAGATCGAGTTCGCCATCGCCGGCGGCGTCGAATCCATGTCGCGGGCGCCGTTCGTCAT
>CAZIVY010000183.1:0-11300 GCA_964542505.1 uncultured Rhodospirillaceae bacterium | reverse complement strand
CCCGCACCGGCCCCGCCCATTGCGCCGCCATGGCCGCCGCGTCGCCCTTGAGGGCGGCGCGCTCGCCGAGCAGCGCCACCTCCACCGGCCAGCCGGCGCGCGCCAGATGGCGCGCCACGACGAACCCGTCGCCGCCATTGTTCCCTGGGCCGCACAGCACCACCGTCGGGCGCGGCGCGTAGTGGGCGCGAATTTCCGCCCCCACCGCGGCGCCGGCGTTTTCCATCAAGGTCGCGCCGGCTATTCCAAGCGCCATGGCGCGCCGATCCGCCGCCGCCATTTCGGCGTTGCCAAGCAACGCCGCCTCGCTCCCCGGCGGCGGCGTCATTCGCGGGCGAAGACGCGCGCCGGATTGGGCCCCACTTCGTAATAGACGAAGGGCTCGGATTGCGGCCCCGGCATGCCCGGCGAACCGGTCGGCATTCCCGGCAGCGATATGCCCTTGATGGCCGGCTTTTCCGCCAACAGACGGCGGATGATGTTCGCCGGCACATGGCCTTCCACCACGTAATCGCCGATGACGATGGTGTGGCAGCCGGCCAGTTGCGGCGCCACGCCGTGCTGGCGCTTGACCGCCATCAGTTCGTGGGTCGGAATTTCGGTCACCTCGAAGCCGTTCTCGCGCAGGTGATCCGCATGGCCCTCGCAACAGCCGCATTGCGGGTTCTTGTACATCGTCGCCTTCACTTTTTCGGCGGCCATTGCCGGCCAAGCCAGCGCCGCGGTCAGGGCGGCGAGAGCGAAGAAACGCATGCGATCCTCCATGGTTGTCGAATTCAAGGTCATGCCACGCGAACGATGCCCATCATGCCGCCGTCCTGGTGCTCGAGCATGTGGCAATGAAACATCCAGTCGCCGGGATTGTCGGCGACGAAAGCGATATCGGCGCGCTCGCGCGGCGCCACCAGGACGGTGTCCTGCCATTCGCGGTAGCGTGTGGGCTGGCCCTCGCGCGTCAGCACGCGGAAGCTGTGGCCGTGGGGGTGCATGGTGTGGTGCCAGGCGGTATCGTTGTGGATCGCCAGCACGTGGCTTTGCCCGCGCTTGAGCGCCAGCATCGGCTCCATGGCGTGCCCCTGCGCGGCCACGCCGTTGATCGCCCAGGCGAGGCCCTGTTGCATCATTGCGCGCATGTCGACGCGCCGGCCGTCCACGGTGGCGGCCATCATGCCGCCCATCATGCCGCCCCCCAGCAATACCTCGTGACGCTGGGCCTTGGCCGCGTCCGGTTCGGGCAAGGGGTTGGCCTTCAGGCGCACCGGGGTTGACGGCGGCTTTTCGCGCAACGCCTCGCCGCCATAGACCAGATCGACCAGGTTGTAGGGCAGGCGCTCGTAGAAGCGATCGGCGACCGTGAAGCTCTGGCCGGGATCGCCGGTCATGTCGAGGATCAGGTCGGCGCGCATGCCGGGCCCCAGCACCACGCGCCCGCCTTCCGCCGGGTGCGGCTCCACCGGTTGCCCGTCGAGGGCGATGACCACCGGCGTGTGACCCGCGAACTCGGGCGCAAAGATACGCGCATTGGCGACATTGATCAGCCGCAGGCGAATGCGTTCGCCGGCGCGAACGCCGATGCGGTCGGGCAGCCGGCCGTTGATGGTCACCGTGTTGCCCAACTGGCCGTTGTGGCTCATGTCGAAGCCATTGCCGAAATCGTCGGTCAGCGCCGCCGCCGCCGTCAACCGCCAGTCGTCCAGCACCCAGACCAGCTCGCGGTCCACCGCCGGCGGCTCGGCCTCCTCGACGATCAACGCGCCATAAAGCCCGCGCCCCACCTGCTCGAAGCTGCGCACATGCGGGTGGTACCAGAACGTGCCGGCATCGGGGCAGACGAATTCATAGGCGAAGGTTTGCCCCGGCTTGACCGGCGGCTGGGTCAAATGCGGCACGCCGTCCATGGCGTGCGGCAGGCGGATGCCGTGCCAGTGAACGGTGGTGTCTTGCGTCAGGCGATTTTCGAGGACGACGCCGAGGCGCTCGCCCTGGCGCAAGCGAATCTCCGGCCCCGGCACCTGCCCGCCAAAACTCCACACATCGGTGTCCGGGTGCGGCGGTCCCACCAGCGGCCATTTCGACGGCCCGGCCACAAGCCGCCGTTCCGCCGCCATGGCGCCTTGCGCCGGAAAGCCCAAGCCCGTCGCGGCGGCGGCGGCGCCCGCTCCGCGCAATACGGCTCGGCGCGTAATCATGCCGGTCATTCTAGTCCTCATCGGCGATAAAGCGCATCGCCTGCGCGAGGCGGCGGACAACACGAAGCCGTGACTGGTCGCCCTCGAGCCGGCGCAACTCCGGCGCCGGCAGCTGCGCCCGCTCATTGGGGGTCAGCAGCGGCTCGAGCGCGGCCTCGAAATGCAGCATGCGCTCCACCACCGGCCCCGGACCCGCGTTGCCGCCGGCGGTCTGACGAAAGGCGCGCCCCACCGCCATCATGTCGACGCCCACATCCCACACATTGTCCTGCGCCGTCAGCCGTCGGGTGGTGAAGGCTTCGAGCAGCATGGGGCCGCCCTCGCCGTCGCGCACCTTCCACTGCAAACGGTACTCGCCGTCGCGCCGCCCCTTCAGTCCCAGGCGCAGCCTTATCTTCCCATCCTGCCCGGCGGCCAGCACGGCGTCGACGATGTCGTGGCGTTCCGCCAGGAGCCGCGACGAAATGGCGTCGCGTTCGCCCGCGCTCATCATGTCGCGGCGGTATTCCCAGCTTTGCGTGGCGACGTTGCCGGCGTAAACCGCCGCGATCAGCGCCGCCGCCGCCAGCAGTCCCACCGCATGGCGCCGCGCCGCGAAACGTTCCCCCGACTTCAGCCGCTCGCGGCTCTGCCCATAAAAATAGCCGCCGAAAAAACAGGCGAGGCCGATGCCAAGACCGGCGCCGAAGGCGAGCATGACCACCGACCACGCCACCGCCCCAGGCGGAATGGGCACCGCCTGCATGACGCGCCCGGCGAGCGCCATGCCGCCCGCGGCCAGCAGCAATGCCGCCAGCGGGCCCAGGATGACCCCCCAAACCCCGCCCGCGATGGCGTACCAAGCACGCAATGGCATGGACCGAACTCCTCCGAGCCTCCATTATATATAGCGCCGAGCGCGGCGTGTCGTTCCCACGTCAGGATCCAGGTCCATGCAAGATGTCGACGTAGCGATCATCGGCGCCGGCATCGCCGGGGCGGCGGTGGGCTTCGCCCTCGCCGGCCGCAAGAGCATGGTGATGCTGGAGCGCGAATCCCAGCCCGGCTACCACACCACCGGGCGCTCGGCGGCGATGTTCATCCAGACCTATGGCAACGCCGACGTGCGCGCCCTGACCAAAGCGAGCGCCGGCTTCATGACCGCCCCGCCGCCCGGATTCAGCGCCACGCCCTTGACCACGCCGCGCGGCGAGCTCGCCATCGGCCGCGCCGACCAGGCGGCGTCGTTGGATCGCATGCTGTCTCAAGGCCGGGCGCTGAACGATCGTATCCACCGCGTCGAACCGGCGGCGGCGCTGGCCATGGTGCCGGCTTTGCGTCCCGAGGCGGTCGCCGGCGCGGTGTTCGATCCCGACGCCCGCGACATCGACGTACATGCGTTGCATCGTGCCTACTTGCGCGCCTTCGCCACCGCCGGCGGCCGCCTGGCGACCAGCGCCGAGGTCAAGGGCATCGACCGCGATGGCGGGCGCTGGCGGCTCCGCACCGCCAGCGGCGACTACACGGCCCAGGTCGTGGTGAATGCCGCCGGCGCGTGGTGCGACGAAGTGGCGGGGCTCGCGGGGCTCGCTCCCATCGGCCTGGTGCCCAAGCGGCGCACCGCCATCACCTTCGATGGGCCGCCCGGACAGGACACCCGCGACTGGCCCATCGTCCTCGACGTCGACGAGGATTTCTATTTCCGCGCCGACGCCGGGCGCCTTATGGCCTCGCCCGCGGACGAAACCCCCATGCCGCCCTGCGATGTGCAGCCGGAGGAAGAGGACATCGCCATCCTCGTCGACAAGCTCGAACGCGCCACCCATCTCAAGGTGCGGCGCATCGCGGCGAAATGGGCGGGCTTGCGTTCCTTCGTCGCCGACAATTCGCCCGTCGCCGGCTTCGACGCCGGCGCGCCGGGTTTCTTCTGGCTCGCCGGGCAGGGCGGCTTCGGCATCATGACCTCGCCCGCCCTCGGCCGCTTGAGCGCGGCGTTGATCGACGGCCGGCCCATCCCCGGCGACATCGCCGATTGCGGCGTGACGGCGGCCGCGCTTTCCCCCGCCCGCCTGCGTTGAAAATGGCCCGCTGAAAGCACAACGGCCGCCGGGATCGCCGGCGGCCGCGCGCTACTCGGGAGGTCGAACGGATCAGACGCTGTAGTACATCTCGAACTCGATCGGGTGCGGGCTGTGCTCGAGGGCGTACACTTCCTGCCAGCGCAGTTCCAGGTAAGCGTCGATCACATCGTCGGAGAACACCCCGCCAACCTTGAGGAAGCCGCGGTTTATGTCGAGGTTGGTCAGCGCCTCGCGCAAGGAGCCGCACACCGTCGGCACCTTCTTCAGTTCCGCCGGCGGCAGGTCGTAGAGGTTCTTGTCGATCGGGTCGCCGGGATGGATCTTGTTCTGGATGCCGTCCAGCCCCGCCATCAGCATCGCCGCGTAAGCGAGGTAGGGGTTGGCGCCCGGATCGGGATAACGCACCTCGACGCGCTTTCCGTTCGGGCTCGCCGAATAGGGAATGCGGCAGCCGGCCGAGCGGTTGCGCGCCGAATAAGCGAGAAGCACCGGCGCCTCGAATCCCGGGATCAGCCGCTTGTAGGAGTTGGTGGTCGGGTTGGTGAAGGCGTTGAAGGTGCGCGCGTGCTTCAAGATGCCGCCGATGTAGTAGAGCGCCATGTCCGACAGGTCGGAATATTTGTTGCCGGCGAAAAGCGGCTTGCCGCCCTTCCACAGCGACTGGTGCACGTGCATGCCCGAGCCATTGTCGCCCTTGATCGGCTTCGGCATGAAGGTCGCGGTCTTGCCGTAGGCGTGCGCCACGTTGTGCACGACGTACTTGTAGAGCTGCATGTTGTCGGCGCAGCGCACGAGCGGCGAGTAGACGATGCCGAGCTCGTGCTGGCTGGGCGCCACCTCGTGATGGTGCTTCTCGACCTTGACGCCCATCTGCTGCAGCGTTGACAGCATCTCCGCGCGCAGGTCCGACGCCTGGTCGATGGGCGGCACCGGGAAATAGCCGCCCTTGACCGGCGCCCGGTGGCCCATATTGCCGCCCTCATAGGTCTTGCCGCTGTTATAGGGTCCCTCGATCTCGTCGATGAAGACGAAGCTTTCGTTCATGCCCACCTTGAAGCGCACGTCGTCGAAGACGAAGAATTCCGCCTCCGGTCCGAACTGGGCGACGTCGGCGATCTTGCTCTGCTTCACATAGGCTTCGGCACGCCTCGCCAGGCCGCGCGGACAGCGGCTGTAGTCCTCGCCGGTCATCGGGTCGAGCACGTCGCAAATGAGGATCATCGTCGCCTGGGCGGAAAAGGGATCCATGGTGGCGGTGCCCAGGTCGGGCTTCAGCGTCATGTCCGATTCGTTGATGGCGCGCCAACCGGCGATGGACGAGCCGTCGAACATGATGCCGTCGGCCAGGATCTCCTCGTCCACGGCTTCGACCGGGTACGCCATGTGCTGCCACTTGCCGCGCGTGTCGGTGAAGCGGAAGTCGATGTACTTGGCTTCTTTTTCCTTCAACGTCGTCATGATCGTCTTGGGGTCGGACATGATTCCCTTCCTGGTTCTGTCGGTTGGATGCCTTGGTGGGTTGACGCTCGCTATTCACGCCGCTGGGCGGCCTTTGGTTTCAGACGGCGTCGGCGCCTTTTTCTCCGGTACGGATGCGGATCACTTCCTCCACGTTGGTGACGAAGATCTTTCCATCCCCGATGCGGCCCGTTCGCGCCGCCTGCACGATGGCTTCCACGGCGCGTTCCACCATGTTGTCGGCGAGCACGACTTCGATCTTCACCTTGGGCAGGAAGTCCACCACATACTCGGCGCCGCGGTAAAGCTCGGTGTGGCCCTTTTGGCGGCCGAACCCCTTCGCTTCGAGCACGGTTATACCTTGCAGCCCGATTTCGTGCAGGGCTTCTTTCACCTCGTCGAGCTTGAACGGCTTGATGATGGCTTCGATCTTTTTCATGGCCTCCACCGCAACTGGGCCCGAGGCGCCGGCCGGCGGCCAAACGCATTCGGGACCATGCAAAGCACAGCCCGTGCCATGCGGCGCCATTGCGAAAAAGAGAACAGCGGCAGCGGCTTAGGGAACGCCCATTATTCCGGCAGCGCATCCATGCCCAAGAATTAGGCAGCCTGCTCAACTATCGCTCGCCGTGGAATTCAGGTTGCCGGCCCGTGCCCGGTCCCCGCCAGAGGTCCGCTCGGACCGCTAGCGAAACTGTTAGGTTGTGGTGCGCATCCGCCGCGATGAGTGGGACTCGAGCGCCGGATGCGTGCCGCCGGCGCCGGCATTGGCTTCCAGGAATCGTCCCATGCGCGTCATCGCCTCCGCGATCGCCTCCATGTTCGCCGCGTAGGAAAAGCGCAAATAGCCCTCGCCATAATCCCCGAAGCTGGTGCCGGCGACGGTCGCGACCCCGGCATTGTCGAGCAGCGCGTTCTGCAGCCCGCGGGCGTCGAAGCCGGTGCCGCCGATATTGGGGAAGGCATAGAACGCCCCCCACGGCTGCACGCAGCTAACGCCAGGCAGGCGGTTGAGCGCCTCGACGATGAACGCGCGCCGGCGGTCGAACTCCGCCCGCATGCCCTCCACCGCGTCCTGCGGTCCGGTCAGCGCCGCGATGCCGGCGTACTGCGCCGCCGCGTTGACGCAACTATGGACGTTGATCGCCAGCCGCGTCGCCTGTTCGGCCAGGCCCGGTGGCCACACCGACCAGCCCAGCCGCCAGCCGGTCATGGCATAGGTCTTCGACCACCCGTCGAGCAGGATCAAGCGGTCGCGGATTTCCGGATAGCCGAGAAAGCTCGCATGCGGCTGATTGCCGTAGATGATGCGCGAATAGATCTCGTCCGACATCACCGCCACCTGGGGATGCCGGGCCAGGCCCGCCACCAGGCGGTCGATTTCGGCCTTGGGCGCCACGCCCCCGGTGGGGTTGGCCGGGCTGTTGACGATGATGAGTCGCGTGCGCGGCGTGATCAGCCCGAGGATTTCGTCGGCGGAAAACGCGAAGCCATTCGCCTCGCGCAATGGGATCGGCACCGCCTTGGCGCCGGTGAAGCGGATCATCGACTGATAGATGGGGAATCCGGGATCGGGATAGAGGATCTCGGTCCCTTCCTCGCCGAACATCAGCATGGCGAAGGCCATGGTGACCTTGCCGCCCGGCACGATGACCACGTTGTCGGAATCGACGCTGGCCCCGTAGCGGCCGGCGACGTCCGCCGCCACCGCTTCGCGCAAGGGCAGGATGCCGTTCGCCGGCGTGTAGCCATGATGGCCGTCGCGCAGCGCCTTGCACGCCGCCTCGACGATGTGCGGGGGGGTGGGGAAATCCGGCTGGCCGATGCCCAGGTTGATGACGCGCCGGCCGCTGCCGTCGGCGGCCCAGGCGCGTTGCAGGGCCTGGGCGCGGGCCAGCACCTCGAAGGCCGTCTCGGTGCCCAGCCGGCGCATGCGTTCCGCGAGTTGCATCCGTTGGTTATGCCGTGCCGGCGGGCGGCGGGCAAGCGGCTCTTCCAAGCGGCGCTCCGCCGCCTTGACCGCTTGCCGCCGCGTTCTATAGATAGGCCCTCCTGCGGAGGGAGTAGCTCAGTTGGTTAGAGCGCCAGGTTGTGGCCCTGGAGGTCGCCGGTTCAATCCCGGTCTCTCTCCCCAGTTCCACCATTATTTCCTGGTCATGCTAAGCTATGATGGCGGGGGAGGAATGGCGCGGCCCTGACCCAGCACCCATGACCCAACAAGATGTGCATCACCGCTTTCGCGTCGGCCACGCCACGGCGGCGGACTGGCGGGTGGCGCTGAAATCCTGCCTGCGCCAATTGACGCCGCTGCCGGCGGACACCAACCTTCTCTTTCTCTATTTCAGCGATCATTTCGCCGCCGACGCCGAGGCGTTGCGCGCCGCGGTCGAGAGCGAGACCGGCATCGAGGCCTGTGTCGGCGCCGCCGGCATGGGCGTGTGCGCCACTGGCGTCGAGTATTTCGATCGGCCGGCGCTCGCCATCATGGCGGGCGCGTTTCCCGCCGCATCCTTCACCCTTTTCGAGCGCCCCGATCGTTGCCCGAGCGGATGGTTCGGCGTCGTCCACGCCGATCCCCGGGTGCCGGCATTGCCGGAGCTGCTCGGCGACCTGGCGGAGGCCAGCGGCGCCTTCCTGGTGGGCGGCCTAACCGCCTCGCGCCACGCCCAGCCGCAAATCGCCGGCAAGCTCGCCGGCGGCGTGTCGGGCGTCATGTTCAGCGACAGCGTGGCGGTCATCACCGGCTTGACCCAAGGCTGCACGCCCATCGGCCCGGCGCACACAGTGACCGCCTGCCAAGGCAATGTGGCGCTGGCGCTCGACGGGCGGCCGCCATTCGAGGTGCTGCGCGAGGAAGCGGGCAACCTGCCCGACGATCTCCGGCGGCTGGGCGATCAGATCACCGTGGCGCTGCCGGTGGGCGGCGTGGACCGCGCCGATTACCTGGTGCGCAACCTGGTGGGGATCGATCCCGGCAACGGCCCCATCGCCATCGGTGAGATGCTCGAGGAAGGCCAGTCGCTGATGTTCTGCCGCCGTGGCGCCGGCCCGGCGGAAGCGGACCTCGACCGCATGCTCGCCGACTTGCGCCGGCGCGTGGGCGCGGGCACGCCGCGCGGCGCCCTCTATTTCGCCTGTGTCGCGCGCGGACCCAACATGTTCGGCCCCGGCAACCGCGAGGCGCGGCGCATCGACGATGCCTTCGGCGACCTGCCGCTGGTGGGCTTCTACTGCGCCGGCGAGATTTCCAACGCGCGTCTTTACGGCTATACCGGCGTGCTGTCGCTGTTCATGTAGGCGGCGCCTAGTACCCGCCATCGCTGATCCGCGCCCTGCGCGCCTTGCGCGCTGTTATAAATCGGCGGCAATGCCGCCAGGGGGCGCGGACCCTAGATGAAGGGTACAAACCTATTGAATCTGTACCACTTTCGCGAATTCGCGGGTGGCGTCTCGCGACTCACGAATTCGCGAAAGTCGGTACTAGGCGCGATAGCAGAACACGTCCACCTGGTCCTCGCGCCCGCGGACGCTGATCGGCCCCATGGGCGCGAGGGCGAAGGACGGCGACGCCGCCCGCAGCGTGGCGCCGCTCAACATGACGACCACGTCGCTGTCATGGGGATCGAGCGTCTTGCCATGCTGCTCCAGGCGGTTGGCGATATTCACCGTGTCGCCGACGATGGTGTAGTTGATCCTTCCCGGCGCGCCGATATTGCCGACGACCACGGGGCCGCTGTGCATACCGATGCGAATCTTCAGGCCTGGTCCGCCGGCGGCGCGTTCGGCCGCGTTCTCGTGGCGCATCTCCGCGGCGATGGCGAGGGCGGCGCGACAGGCCCGCGCCGCGTGGTCCTTCTGTTTTTCCGGCGCGCCCCAGAACGCCATCACGCCGTCGCCGATGAACTTATCCACGGTTCCGCCCTCGGCCTCGATGCAGCCGGTCACCAGCGCGAAGTGACGGTTGAGCATCGCCGCCACCTCCGGCGCCGACAGGCGCTCGGAGTGAGTGGTAAATCCGGCGATGTCGGTGAACATGACGGTCAGCACGCGTTCCTTTGACGCGAAGGGGCCGTCCTCCCCGGCGTGCGAGATCAGCCGCTGCACCAGCGTCTTGGGTACATAGGATTCGAACCAGCGCAAGCCGGCCACCATCGAGTTGAAGGCGCGGGCCGCCGCGTTCAGCTCGGCGAAAAGGCCGAGCGGCAGCCTCTCCACGCGGGCGAACGCCAATTCGCTCGCATGTCTCGCGGCCACCGCCAGGCGGTCGATGGGCGCGGTCAGATAGCGGGCGCCGCCATAGGCAACCAGGAGCGAAAGCAACAGAACCGCCCCGCCCGCCGCCGTCGCCCAATGCACGCGCCGGAGTTCGTCGGTGAAGCTTGCCGCGGCGAAATACACCCCGACGGTCCACGGCTTGTCGCTGTAGCGATCGATGGTTCGGGAAAGCACGGCGTAGGGCGCCCCGTCGACGTCGAGCAGGCGGATGCCGGTCAGGTGCGCCAGATTGTGCGCCATGACCCCGGGTGCGCCCTGGCCGACGAAGGCGCTAAGGACCGGATCGCCCAATTCCTCGATCGTCGGCAGCGATGTTCTGACTCGAATCGAGCGATCGGCACTCATGAAAGGATGGGCGAGGACGTATCGCCCGTCATAGACGATGAATCCCGTGCCCCCCTGTCCACGCGCCGCGTCGTCCAAGATCCGTGACAATTGGCTGACCTGTACCGTCGCCGCCAGAAGCCCCACATAGCGGCCCGACCGCCAAATCGGATAACGGCTGTTCACCAGCGCCTGATTCGCCGTCTCCGGACGCACGATTTCGCCCCAATACAGCCCCGTCCTCTCGCGGCCCGCCTCGAGCGCGGTCCAAATGACCGGCATCGCCCGCACATCGATGGTGGCGAGATCGACGCCGTCCGCCGTGCGCAAGGCCCGCGCCATGCGGCCATCGGCGTGGATGAACGCGAGCGAGCGCACCTCCGGCGTCGGCGCGAGCGCGCCCGCCAGGTGCTGGCCAAGCTCGGCGCTTTCGGCGTCGATGCGGCCGAGTTCAATCTGCCGCGCGATGTGGATGAGCTGGTTCTCCGCCGGCCGCAAATATGATTCGATTTGGCTGACGACATGCCCCATGACCGATTGGGACTTGTCGTTCAGCAGCTCGTGCGTGTTCGTGTAGGCGCTCCACAGGCCGAGCGTGAGCACGGACGCCACCGCGAGGAAAACCAGGCCGCCGAAGCCGATGACCAGGCCGCTGGCGATCCTTATCTCGAAAGGCGCGCGGGCGCCTTCGGCCGTGACGCCCTTGGGCGTCACCGGCGCGTCGGTCGTTGTGGGGGCGGCGGGCTCGGCAGTCATGGACGCGCGAGAATAGAGCATATACTGGCGCTGCGTCGCGATTTAGCGCAAGAAGGGCAGGGCGGGCAGAGTGACAAACGAGCGGCTTGGCGTCGGAATCGCCATCGTTTCCAGCGCGCTCGGGGGCACGGGGGCGGCGGTGACGCGCTATCTCGTCGGCAGCGCCGATCCCATCGCCCTCGCCATCCTTCGCTTTGGCATCGGATTTCTGTGCGTGTTGCCGGCCGCGGTCCTGTTA
>CAZIVY010000182.1:0-3711 GCA_964542505.1 uncultured Rhodospirillaceae bacterium | reverse complement strand
CCCCGGTTCGCAAACGTCATGGCCCGATGGACCTCAATCCCGCCGATCTGACAGCTATCGCGCTGGTAACGACAGTGGCCGTGCTTTTCGGCCTGTTGCTGACTGGCCTCAAGCAGCCGCCGATCGTGGGCTACATCCTCGCCGGCGTGGTTCTCGGCCCAACCGGCCTCGGCGTCATCAAGAGCTCCGCCAATGTCGCCGCCCTCGCCGAACTCGGCGTGCTCATGCTGCTCTTCCTGGTGGGCATGGAGCTGTCGCTTCGCTCCTTCGTCTCCGTGCTGCGGGTGGCGCTGCTGTGCGTCCTGCTGCAACTGATCTTCTCGCTGGCGGTGGCGGCGGGCCTTGGGAGCGTGCTCGGCTGGTCCTACGGCCAGGGGTTGCTGCTCGCGTTCATCGTTTCGCTCAGTTCGACCACCGTGGCGTTGAAGATGCTGCACGACGTGGGCGAGCTGAGGACCGACACCGGGCGCCTTGCCGTCGGCGTGCTGGTCGCCCAGGACTTGGCGGTGGTGCCCATGCTAATCCTGGTGGGATCGCTGGGGGGCAGCGGGCTCGACTGGTTCGTCGCCGCCAAACTGGCCGTCGCCGGCGCCCTGCTCGTCGCCGCCACTACCTATTTGAGCAGCCACGAGCGCCTGGTGCTGCCGGCCACGCGTTGGCTGGCGCGCAAGGCCGATCTGGTGCCGCTGGCGGCGCTGGCGCTGTGCTTTTCGGCGGCGACCGTCAGCGGCGTCCTGGGATTGACGCCAGCCTATGGCGCCTTCGTCGCCGGCCTGGTGATCGCCAACTCGACGGCGCGGGCGCCGACCATCCGCGCCGTCCGCCCGATCCAGAACGTGCTTCTGGTGACATTCTTCCTGGCCATCGGACTGCTCATCGACCTGCACTACATCTGGAACCATCTCGGCACGGTGGCGGTGCTGTTGCTGGCGGTGGCGGTGCTGAAGACGGTCATCAACATCGCCGCGCTTCGCTTGCTCGGCGCGCCGCTGCGGAGCGCGTTTCTCGCCGGCGCGGTCATGGGCCAGATCGGCGAGTTTTCCTTCGTGCTCGCCGCCACCGGGTTCACCGTCGGAGCCATCGACGGCGAAGGCTACAGGCTGGCGATCGCCGTGATCGCACTCAGCCTGATGTTCAGTCCCTTGTGGCTGGCCGTGGCGCGGCGCGTGGGAAGCGTCGCCAGCGAAGGCATGCTGACGCTGAAGCTGGCCGTGGACGAGGCTTGGAAACCCGAGCGGACCGCCGCCGGCCGCGGCATCGCCGTGGCGCGGCATTTCCTCTCCGCGCGGCGAAACCATGGCACCACGGCGCGTTAACCCTACTTCGCCGCCAGCCCCGCGAACGGCCCCGTTTATCAATATTTTAACGCCGCCCTACTACCCTGTAACAGCCAAAGCCGGGGCCGCGACGACCACCGCCACTTTCCAATTGCTCGTTGAATTCATTGGATAATCCCCCGGTGAAAATGGATGCCCCGCGACGCGCGCGAGGGTCCTGATTCGGTAAAGGACAGTTTGTTCCATGCCCGCACGATTGGTGACGACAATGGTGCCCACCCCCAGCTGGCGCGACCTCGCCCGGCGGGTGTTCCGCGACCGTCATTTCTTTTATCGCCGCGGCGGGGAGTTTCATTTTCTTGTTATCCCCAAGCACGTGCAGATGGCGCTGGCGTTACTGCCTGTCCTCGCCGCCGGTTTCGTCTTCTATCTCGCCCTCAGCGTCGCCGCCGAGCAACGGGCCGGCGTGCTGCGCGAACAGCGGGTGAGCGAACTCCTCGATTCCTACAGCAAGCTCGCCCTCGACTACCGGCACTCGCAGGAGCGCTTCCTCAGCGCCGCGGGCGAGCTGGAAGCCAAGTACCGCCGGCTCCGCGAGGCCGCCAACCAGCAGGGCGGGTTGAAGCGCGAGCTGTCGTCCATCGACGAAACCCTGCAACGCCTGGCGGCGGAGCGCGACAGCCTGACGCAACACCGCGAGAAGCTGGTGGATCGCGTCGCCGCCGTGCATGACCGCGCCATCGGCGAAGGCTCGGCCAGCGATTTCCAGGAGCGGACGAAGCAGATCGAAGCCCAGTGGAACTTGCTTGACCGGGCGCGCGAACGGACCCTGGCGCGCATCGAAACGCTCGAGGGCGGCCTGCGGTTGACCGGGCTCGAACTCGATACCTTATCCAAGGTCGCGGCCGACCATCCGGCCTCGGCCCCCGGCTTGGCGCAGGGCGGCCCCTTCATCGCCATCGCCGACATCGGCAAGGAACTGGGTGAAATCGGCGGCAGCGGCGCCAATTTCGACGACGAGTTGCAGGCGCTGGACGGCGAACTCGCTTATCTGGCGCGGTTGCAGGCCATCGCCACGCGCATTCCGCTGGCGCGTCCGGTGAAGGCGGCATGGCTTTCCAGCCGCTTCGGCCTCCGGCGCGATCCGATGACGGGCCGCCCGGCGTTCCACGCCGGCATGGATTTCGCCAGCCTGCCGATGACCCCGATCGCGGCCCCGGCGCCTGGCGTGGTCACCTTCGCCGGCCGCGGCGGGCCCTATGGCAACATGGTCGAAATCGACCACGGCTTCGGCTTCAAGACCCGCTACGGGCACCTGCGCAAGATCCTGGTTCAAGGCCGCGAAACAGTTACCGCCGGGCAGACCATCGGCCGCATGGGATCGAGCGGACGCAGCACCGGTACGCATCTGCACTACGAGATACGCTTCAACGGCAAGAATCTTAACCCCTCCAAATTCATCGAGGCAGGCGATCATGTTTACAAGCAGCAAACGGCAGACGACGACACACGTGGCGGCGCCGGCGACCAGCAAGCAGCCAAGTAGCGCGCCGCCCTCGATCCTCAGCTTCGGGCTGAGGATCACCGGCAACCTGGTGACCGACGGAGAACTTCAAGTCGACAGCTTCGTCGAGGGCGATATCGCCGCCACCAAGATCACCGTGGGCGAACGCGCCTGCGTCAAGGGCGAGATCGTCGCCGAGGTGGTGATCGTCGAGGGCGAGATTTCCGGCAGCGTGCGCGCCCGCCAGGTCGAGCTGGCGCACACGGCCAAGGTTCATGGCGACATTTGCCACGAGACGCTGGCGATCGAAGCCGGCGCCCATGTGGACGGGCTGCTGAAGCATGAGAACTTCCGGCCGAAGACTGGCGCCGGCTTCAACGAACCGGACGCCATGCGGTCATCCGTGTCCGCCGAGGATACCGAGGACGAAATGGCGCCCCTGCCCCGCTTCGGCGCCGCCGCGGCCGTCTAAATCCAGCCGGCCACGCCCACGCTGCCGCCCCATCGCCGCGGGCGGCAGCGGCGCTTTCTCCTCGCCCAGACTCTCTCGCCGATTTGGAATGTTCGCCGGCCAGTTGGTTCCTGGCCGGAATATGCTCCGTCAGGCACTGACGGACAGACCAGACTACTCCGACTCATGGGCGATCGATTCCAAGATAATAATCAGAATACAGACAGTGTAGATTAAATTATTGAACGCCAGAATCAGCGTAATCTCTTACAATACCACTTTAATCCAATCCATAATTAAGCTGCCGAAGATATTACTGTGTTTATACTATCCGTTCCTACTCCGAATCGCCGCCGGATTGCCGCGGCCAGATCAGCGGGTCATCGCGTCATGAAACCGAATGCCAGGAGATTCCAGCGCCAGCGGGGCGCCGCCGCCGTCGAGTTCGCGATCGTGGTCCCGCTTCTGCTGACGCTCGT
>CAZIVY010000181.1:0-3363 GCA_964542505.1 uncultured Rhodospirillaceae bacterium | reverse complement strand
TGCGCCGCCGTCGCCGCCGCCAGCCAGCGGTTCAACGCCGCGGTGGGGAAGCGGCGATTCCACTGGTCGTAAAGCGCGAACACGCGCGGCATGAGCCGATCCACGTGACGGCCGGTGAGCGCCGAGAAGGTCAGCACCGGCACGCCGCGCCCCTGGGCCAGCGACCGCTCGAGCTTGTCCTCGATGGCCTTCAGCGCCGCCGCCCGGTCCTCGACCGCGTCCCACTTGTTGACCGCGATCAGGAGCGCGCGCCCTTCGGCCAAAACGCGGTCGGCGATGGTCACGTCCTGGCGGTCCATGCCGACGACGCCATCCACCACCAGCACCACCACATGCGCCAGATCGATGGAGCGCAGGGTCTCGGCCACCGACATTTTCTCCAGCTTCCGGTCCACCCGCGACTTGCGGCGCATGCCGGCGGTATCCACCAGGCGGACAGGGCGGCCCTGGCACTTCCAGGCGACGGCGATGGAGTCGCGCGTCAGGCCGGGCTCGGGCCCGGTCAACATGCGCTCCTCGCCCAGCAGGCGGTTGACCAGCGTCGACTTGCCGGCGTTGGGGCGGCCGACGATGGCGAGATGAAGCGAGGGGTCGGTGGCGGCGGGGCGCGGCGCGGCGTCCGCCGCCTCGATGTGCGGCGCCAGCGCGTCGAACAGGTCGGCCAAGCCTTCGCCATGTTCGGCCGAGATCGGGATGGCCTCGCCCAGCCCAAGCGCGTAGGCCTCGGCAAGTCCGCCGGCGCCACCGCCGCCCTCGCATTTGTTGGCAACCACATGGACGGGCTTGCCCGCGCGCCGCAGCCAATCGGCGACATCGCGATCGGGCGGCGTTATCCCGGCGCGGGCGTCGATGAGAAACAGCGCCACGTCGGCGTCGGCCAGCGCGGCCTCGGTCTGGCGGCGCAAGCGGCTGGCGAGCGACAGGTCGTCGCCGCCCTGGGTGGATTCGACGCCGGCGGTGTCGATGACCCGGAATTCGAGATCGCCGAGCCGCCCTTCGCCCTCGCGGCGGTCGCGGGTGACGCCGGGGGTGGGGTCCACCAAGGCCAAGCGCTTCCCCACCAGGCGATTGAACAGGGTCGACTTGCCGACATTGGGCCGGCCGACAATGGCCACCGTCCGGGCCATGACGTTATTTCAGCGCCGTCAGCTTGGCGTCGTCGGTGAGTATGTAGAGAACGCCGTCGGCCACCACCGGGCCGACCACCGCTGCATTGCCAAGCCGTATCTGGCCCAGAATGTCGCCCGTGTAGGGCGAAATGGACACCGCCTCGCCGTGGCTGGAGAGCAGCACCAGGCGATCGCCGGCCAGCACCGGTCCGTACCAGGCGATCGGTCCCTTGTTGCTACGGCTGTCGGGATTGCGGAATCGCGCCAGCGGCCGCACCCAGCGTATGCGCCCGTCGCCGCGCGACAGGCAAACGACCTCCGCGTCGACGGTGACCACATAGACGAAATCGCCCGCCACCCAAGGCGATTGAAGGCTGGCGATATCGCGCTCCCAAACACGCTCGCCGGTGCGCAATTCGATGGAGACCATGCGGCCGGAATGACTGGCCGCGTAGACGCGCCCGCGGTCGATCACCGGCTGGCCGGCGATGTTGTTCATGCTGGCGACCGAGCTCAGGCGGCCGGCCTTCACCAACTGGTCGCCCCAGGCCACGGCGCCGTTGCTGGCGCGCAGCGCGTAGATCTCGCCCGACGAATAGGGGACGACGATGGTCCCGCTGTCGATGGCCGGGCTGGTCGCCGACAACACGGCGGCATTTTCCAACAGGCCGGCATGGGTCCATTCGACCCTGCCGGTTTCGGCGTTCAGGGCATGGAGCTGGTTGTCGAGCGTCACCGCCAGAACGCGGTTGCCCTCGGCAACCGGCGCGCCGCGAATGGGCGTGCCTACGCGCGTGCGCCAATTGACGGCACCGTTGGCGGGGTCGAGGGCCACGATTTCGCCGTACCCGGTGGCGATGTAGAGCCGGCCGCGATCGAAGGCCAGACCGCCGCCGAAGCCGCCGCGCTCCTCGTGCTCGGGCGTCAAATCCACGTTCCACTGGCGCTCGCCGGTGGCGCCGGCAATGGCGCTGACCCGCGTCGCGGCGTCCATGACGAATACCCGGCCGCCGGCGACAATGGGCGGCGCCATCAGCCGCCGGTCCGAGCTCGTTCCGGTGCCCACGTCGGTGCGCCACAGCGTCTTCAGGTCATCGGCCAGAGCCAAATGCTGGACGGCGCGATTGGCCTGCCCGCCGGTTTGCGGCCAATCGGCGTTGATCCGTGGCCGCGGCAGGCGCACTTCCAGGCTGTCAAGTTGCGGGTCGGGCGCCAACTGGCGCTCCGAGGTCAGCACGCCGACGCGCTTGCCGGGCAAGGGCGCCGGCGCGGCGGCGCCCATCCATTCGGGCAGAATGTCCGAACACGCGCCCAAGGCCGTGCCTAGCGCCAGAGCAAGCGCCAGCGCACGCGCAATGCGTAGCGGTGCGCCGGTAAGGGTAACGGCCTGGGCCGGCGGCATCTCTAGCCGCCCTCGCCCAAGGCCGCCAGGATTTCCGCCGCCCGCGCCCGTGCCCCGGCCGGCGCGGCGGCATCGTCGGCGACGCGGCGGAATGCCTCGCGCGCCGCCGCCCGGTCGCCGGCCTTCAGGCGCACGGTCGCCGCCAACTCCCGGGCGGTAAAGCGCCACGGATTTCCATCGGCAATGAGCGGCGCCAATTGGCGATCGAGTTCCTCGGGCGTCGCGTCGCCCAGGCGCTGCATGACGGCGAGCAGGCGCGCCAGATCGCGCCACAGGCCGTCGACGCCGGAATCCGCCGCCAGGCGTTCATAGGCGGCAATGGCGCCGCCCAGGTCCTTGGCGCGCAGCCGCGCCGACGCCTCCTGCAACAAAGCCAGGGCGCGGTAGCCGGCGCCGGCATTGGCGGCGAAGTCGGCGAACGCCCTGGCGGCGTCGGCGACCTTGCCCGCCTGCAGATCGGCCAGCGCGCGCGCGAATTCGGCACCCTCCGTTTCGGCCTGGCGCAGGCGGTAGTCTTTCCACCCAAGATAGCCGCCGAAGGCAATGACAAGCACCGCCGCGCCGGCAATCGCATAACTGCCGTAACGCCGCCAAAGCTTGAGGAACTGGTCGCGGCGGACTTCTTCGTCCACCTCACGAAAGACGTCGGACACCCGGTAAACCCCGACGATTGAACCAAATCTTTGGCTAAACTAGAGCATATCCCGGCGATTTGGAACTGCTCAGGCGGCCCGCCACTTGATGGAACAGCCCATGCTCGGCGCTTGAAGGCGGGGACCCTGGCCGGAACGCGCTATTTGGCGCATGGCGTCGAGCAATTCGTGCGCGGCGCCGGGCTTGGGCTGGCGTCCG
>CAZIVY010000180.1:0-3217 GCA_964542505.1 uncultured Rhodospirillaceae bacterium | reverse complement strand
CAGATCAACGGCATTTTCGGCCAACCCTCGCTGGTGCGGCGCGAACCGCCGGCCGAAGTGTGGCAATACGCCAATCACGGGTGCGTCCTGATTCTCTTTTTCTATCCCGATCCGTCCGCCGGCGAACCAACGATGCGGGTGACGCGCGCCGAACTGTTGGGGCGCGACCGGCGCGGCCCGGTACCCGAAAGCGAATGCCTGGAAGGCCTGATCAAGCCCGGCGTCGTCTTCCGCCCGCGACCGGCTGCTTGACAGCCTTAGGCGGGCCTTCTTTCCCTCCGCCGCTCCGGTCTTGCTCGGAGCCCGTTTTGCCCTTGAAGGCGCAGAGATCGTTCAACGCGCAGTCGGCGCAGCGCGGCTTGCGCGCCGTGCACACATAGCGGCCGTGCAGGATCATCCAGTGGTGGGCGTGCAGGCGATAGCTTGCCGGCACTACCCGCTCCAGTCCCTTCTCGACTTCGCGCGGCGTGCGCCCGCGCGCCAGGCCGCTGCGGTTGCACAGCCGGAAGATATGCGTGTCCACCGCGATGGTGGGCTGGCCGAACGCGGTGTTGAGCACCACGTTCGCGGTCTTGCGCCCCACGCCCGGCAACTCCTCCAGCGCCGCGCGAATGGGCGGCACCTTGCCGCCATACTGATCCACCAGGATGCGGCTCAGCTTGATGATGTTCTTCGCCTTGGTGTTGTAGAGGCCGATGGTCTTGACGTGGTCGCGCAACGTGGCCTCGCCCAGGTCCAGCATGGCTTGCGGCGTCGAGGCCAGCGCAAAAAGCTTGGGCGTCGCCTTGTTGACGCCCTTGTCGGTGCTCTGCGCCGACAGGACCACGGCCACTAGCAAGGTGTACGGATTGGTGTAGTGAAGCTCGGCCTTGGGCGCCGGATTGGCGCGCGCCAGGCGGGCAAAGAAGTTCTCGACGGCTACGGGCTTCACGCCACGGACTTTAGAGCATAACCTCCATTGCCGTCATGGAGAGCGAATACCCAACGCCCGGCGCGGTCTTGTTCGCCGCCGAACTTCGCCCGCGCCGCAGCCTGTCGCCGTTCGGGTTCGCGCTGTTGATGACCGCGATCTCGGCCTTGAGCTTCGGCGCCGGGCTGGGTTTCTGGCTGCTCGGCGCCTGGCCGGTGGTGGGCATTCTCGGCCTCGATGTGGCGCTGATCTATGCCGCCTTCCGCGTCAGCTACTGGCGCGCCCGCGAAACCGAAAGCCTGCGCCTTGCCGGCGACGAGCTTCTGGTGCGCCGCGTCCGCCCCAACGGCCACATGGCGGAATGGCGTTTTCATCCCTATTGGGTGCGCGTCGAGGACGACGGGGGTGCACGCGGCCTGATGCTATCGAGCCACGGCCGGAGCGTAAGCCTTGGCCGCTTTCTCGGGCCGGTGGAGCGCCGCGACCTGGGCCTGGCGCTTTCCGCCGCCCTCGCGCGTTATCGCGCCGCGACGTTTTAAGTGGAAGCCAGCCCCAGCACGTCGGCCATGGTGTAAAGCCCGGGCTTGCGGCCCCGCGTCCACAGCGCCGCGCGCACCGCGCCGCGGGCGAAAATGGCGCGGTCGGCGGCCTTGTGGGTGATCTCGATGCGTTCGTTGTCGGCGGCGAAGATCGCGGTGTGGTCGCCCACCACGTTGCCGCCGCGCAAGGAAGCGAACCCGATGCGCCCCCGGGCGCGCGGCCCGGTAATGCCGTCGCGCCCACGCAACTGAAGCTCGGCCAGCTTGCCGCCACGGCCCGCCGCCGCCGCCTCGCCCCACATCAGCGCCGTGCCCGAGGGCGCGTCCACCTTCATCCGGTGGTGCATCTCGACGATCTCGATGTCGAAGTCGGCGTCCAGCGCCGCCGCCACTTGGCCGATCAGGGCGGCGAGCAGGTTGACGCCGACGCTCATGTTGAAGCTTTGCACCACGGCGGTATGGCGCCCCGCGCTTTCCAGCGCCGCCCGGTGTTCGCGCTCGAGCCCGGTGGTGCCGACGATGTAGGCGGTCTTGCCTTGCGCCGCCAGGGCCGCGTGCACCAGGCAGGCGGCGGGGGTGGTGAAATCGATCACCGCGTCGGCGGCGGCGAACAGCGCCAAGGCATCGGCGCCGACCACGACGCCGTTGCGGCCAAGTCCCGCCAGCTCGCCCAGGTCGCGGCCGATGGCGGCGGATCCCGCCTGCTCCACGCCGCCCGCGACCTCGGCGCCCGTCTGGGCCGCCGTGGCCCGCGCCAGCGCCAGGCCCATGCGTCCCGCGCATCCCGCAATGCCGATCTTCATGCGGCGTTTCTAGAGCATGCGCCGGTTATTTGGAACAGCCTTCGCCGGGGGCCGTGGCCGCTCACTCGCCGCGGGTGTCGAACATTTCCTTGATCTTGGCGAAGAAGCCGCTGGCTTCCGGGCTGGTGCTTTCGCTGCCGCCGCGCTCGAATTCCTGCAACAGTTCCTTCTGCCGCTTGGTCAGGTTGAGCGGCGTTTCCACGTTCGCCTGCACGATCATGTCGCCGCGTCCGCCGCCGTTGAGCGCCGGCATGCCCTTGCCCTTGAGGCGGAATTGGCGGCCGCTCTGGGTGCCGGCGGGAATCTGCACCCGCGCCTCGCTGCCGTCCATGGTCGGCACGTCGATGGTTCCGCCCAGGGCCGCGGTGGTCATGGCGATCGGCACCCGGCAATGGAGTTGCAGCCCGTCGCGGCGGAAAAGCCGGTGCGCCTTCACCGCCAGGAAGACGTAGAGATCGCCCGCCGGGCCGCCGCGCATGCCGGCCTCGCCCTCGCCCGCGATGCGGATGCGCGTGCCGTCGTCGACGCCGGGGGGAATTTCCACCGCCAGCGTGCGCTCCTTGTTGACGCGCCCGCTGCCGCCGCAGCCCCGGCACGGATTCTCGATCACCCGGCCGACGCCGGCGCAGGTGGGGCAGGTGCGCTCGATGGTGAAGAATCCCGACTGCGCGCGCACCCGGCCATGTCCGGCGCAGGTGGTGCAGGTGGCGGGCTTGGTGTCGGCGGCGGCGCCGGATCCGTTGCACGTGGCGCAGGCGACGGTGCCCGGAACGCGTATGCGGACGCTTTTTCCCCGATAAGCGTCCTCGAGGCCGATTTCCAGGTTGTAGCGAAGATCGCCGCCGCGGCTGGCGCCGCCGGCGCCCGCGCCGCGCCGGCCGCCCATGAATTCGCCGAAAAGATCGTCGAAGACGTCGGCGAAGGACGAGGTGAAATCGCCGCCCGCCCGCCCGCCGCCCGCGCCC
>CAZIVY010000179.1:0-8463 GCA_964542505.1 uncultured Rhodospirillaceae bacterium | reverse complement strand
GATGTGTCGGTGCGCGCCCAGTTGCTCAACATTCTGGTTTCGATCCAGCGCGCGACCGGCGTATCGATGATCTTCATCGGTCACGACATCGCCGTCGTAGAATTCGTCTCCGACCGGATCGCCGTGATGTACAAAGGTCGCATTGTCGAAATCGGCACGGCGGCCGATGTGGTGTTGAGCCCTTTGCACCCCTACACGAAGCATTTGATCGATGCCGTGCCTGTCGCCGAGCCGAGCTGGCCGCATCACGCCGTGCGCAGCGAGGCGATTCGTCCCTTACCGGAAGACCCATCCAACGCCTGTGCCTATACGCATATCTGTCCGTTGGCGATCGCGCGCTGTAGTGCGGAGCGGCCAGCGTTACGGGCGCTTGGCGGCCGACATGTTGCTTGCCATGTGGTGAATTAAAATCATTACCCCCCAAGCCACCCGCACCGGGCGGCGGATGGCGCCAGCGCCGGTCTTGCGAGCGAGCTCTGAGCTGGTCCCAGAAAATCGGACAGGGCGCTAAGGTGTATTCCGCCGGGTAACGGAGGGATACGACATGGCGACAAGACGGCGGTTTACGGGGGAGTTCAAGGCCCGCGTGGCCCTGGAGGCATTGCGCGCGGACAAGACGGTCCAGGAGATCGCGGCGAAGCACAAGGTGCATCCGAACCAGGTGAGCACGTGGAAGCGCCAAGCGATCGATGGCCTGTCGGAAGTGTTTTCGAACGGCGCGGACCACGAGCGTCAGGATCGCGAAACCGAGGTTCGGGATCTCCACGCCAAGATCGGCCAGTTGACGGTGGAACGGGATTTCTCGGCCGGAGGGCTCAAGCGATGAGCCGGGGGGAACGGAAGGTATCGACGCCAACGGCGTCGATGGATCGCGCCCGACCGTCCCGACTTGAGCTTGAGCCGCCAATGCCGCCTGCTCTCGATCGGCCGCTCCTCGTTCTATTACGCGCCGAAGGGCGAGAGTCCGGAGAACCTGGCGCTGATGCGCCGCATCGACGAGCTGTTCTTGAAGTATCCGTTCTACGGCTCCCGTCAGATGGTCCGCCAGTTGCGGCGGGCGGGCATCCCGGCCGGCCGTCACCGGGTTCGGCGCCTGATGCGCCTCATGGGGCTGGCCGCCATCCACCAGGCGCCGAGAACCAGCACGCCGCACCCGGCGCACCGGGTTTGTCCCTATCTGCTTCGGGATGTGACGGTGGATCGCGCCGATCACGTCTGGTGCGCCGACATCACCTACATCCCGGTGCGGCGCGGGTTCCTGTACCTGGTGGCGATCATGGCCCTTCGACGGGCTCAGGAGGGCGACGCGTCATGTCCTGGCGTGGCGGTTGTCGAACACCATGGACTCCAGGTTCTGCATCGAGGCATTGAACGACGCGCTGACCAAATACGGCCGCCCCGAGATCTTCAACACCGACCAGGGCAGCCAGTTCACCAGCCTCGACTTCACCGGCGCGCTCAAGGACGCGGGCGTAGCGATCTCCATGGACGGGCGGGGCCGGTGCCTGGACAATATCTTTATCGAGCGTCTCTGGCGGTCGCTGAAATACGAGGCCGTCTACCTGCACGAGATGACGGACGGCTTCGCCGCCGAGCGCGTCATCGGCACGTGGGTCGACTTCTATAACACCGAGCGGCCGCACTCCGCCCTTGACGGCGGGACGCCCGCGGAAGCCTACTGGGCTCACCGGCCTGTGGATATGGTGGACAAGGCTCGCGCCTTGCCCACATACCCACAGGCCCCACAGCAACAAAAAGCGTTCAGCATGAAAGAGGTCTTGGCAGCGTGATCAGCAACCGGAATACACCTTAAGTCCGCTGCCAACCTGTGCAGGCGTTGCTGACAAGGTGACTCGCGTCGAGAAATCGGGTTGCGGTGTTCGCGCCATGAGGCCGCGTTCTTGCGCATCACCATTTTCCTCGGCAAAATGAGGTCGGCGCGCACCTATTCTGGCTGAGGTATCTTTTACCATGGCCACGCGTGGGAGGTCGGCGTGGCCGCCGCCGCGCGTGGAGCAGTTGAAAACCGCACGTAAATAGGTTGTCGTGGGGGTTGCGGCGTTTTCCGAGGTGACTCGCGATGAGTGTTCGAACCCAACGAACCGGCGTTCCGTCGACTCAGCCGCGACCCGGCGACGTCGCCGGCGGTTCTCGCAGCTTCCGAGCGGTACAAAGCATCGCATGAAGATCGAGGCGTTCAGCGAGGGCAAGAACCTCGATGCCCCCGAGGCGAACGAGGACCGGTTCCTGGTACTGCCCGGAAGGGGCTATGCCGTCATCGACGGGGCCACCGATATCAGTGGCCGGCTCTATGACGGCAGGCGCGCCGGCTGGCTGGCGAGCCATCTCGTGATGCAGGCCGTGGCGGATTTCCTGGTCGACGCGGCGGAGCGCGAGCTGCACCCGGAACGGCTGATCGAACGGGTATCGGCCGCGATCCGCACTTCCTACGCCCGGCACGGCATCCTGGAGATCGCGCGCGGCGATCCGGCGTGGCGCTTCCGCGCTACCCTGGCGCTCGCGGCCGATCTTGGCGAAACGTTCCGCTTCGTGCTGATCGGGGACAGCGGACTGCGGATCGACGGCGCGGAAGTCTTCATCAACGACACCGGCCTCGACCTGGTGACGTCGAGCCTTCGCCTGGAGGCCTACCGGCTGGTCGGCGAGGCGGGCGGCGGTGCCGGGGATCGTGCACGCGTCGGCCGTGCGTGCGCCTTCAACGGCGCGGCGAAGCTTCATCCCGAAATGCGGCCCTGGCTGGACGAGACGAAGCGCCGGCTGCTTTACGAAGGCAGCCTCGCCTGGTGCCGCGCGCGCTTGCCCGCGATTCCCGAGGCCGATATCCGGCTTTTGCTCGCCACGGGCATCAGCGGGCAGGGGCAATTCGCGAACAACACGGCGAGCCCCTTGAGCTACGCCGTGGTCGATGGTTTCGAGATTCCGCTGTCCCTGGTGCGCGTGATCGACCGGCCGCGCGCGGCGATTCGCTCGATCGAGCTGTTCACCGACGGATATTTCAAGCCGGGCGCCGCACCCGCCCTAGACGATTGGGAGGCGGCCTTCGCCGAAGTAGAGCGCGTTGACCCGGAGAAAATCGGGCGCTATCCATCGGTGAAGGGCAGTACGGCCCGGATGCACGCGGACGACAGAACGGTGGTGATCGTCCATTTCCATTGATCATCATCGGCCGCCCTATCGAAGCGGAGGCTGGCCGGGATGGCGCCGGCCCGGTCAGACAAAGGCGCTTTCCTTCCGGTCCGAGATCCTGAACACGACGAAAACCGCGAGGCCGGTTGCCGCCAGAAGGATGGTCGACAGCGCCGACGCCGTGCCGAACTGCCCATCGAGCACCGACAGATAGATGCGCACGGGCATGGTCATGGTCCGGCCGACATAAAGGATCAGCGAGCTGGACAATTCGTTGATCGCGGTGATGAAGCTCATCAGCGCGCCGGCGATGAGGCCGGGCAGCATCAGCGGCAAGGTGACCTTCCGGAACGCACGCCAGGGCGGGGCGCCGAGGCTGATCGCCGCTTCCTCGATGCCACCCTTGATCTGTTTGAGGATCGCTGCGCTGGAACGCACCGCATAAGGCAAACGGCGGATGAACAGCATCAGGACAATGATCGTCGCCGTGCCGGTCATTTGCAGCGGCGGCACGTTGAACGTGACCACGAAGGCCAGTCCCATCACCACGCCCGGCACGATGTAGGGAACCAGCAGCATGCTGTCGAGCGCGCCGGCCGCCAGCGTCTCGCGCCGGGCGAGGATGTAACCGATCAACGTGCCCAGGATCACGATCAGCACCACCGCGGCGGTCGAATAGGTGAAGCTGTTGGCGATGACGTACGGCACCTCGCCCAGAATTTTGGCATAGCTGTCCAGGCTGAATCCGGGATGGAACACCGGCCCGCTGGTCTTGCGGAACGAGGTGTAGATCACGACCAGCGAGGGCAGCGAGCCCGCCAGCACGATCGCATAGCAAACGAAATGCGCGGCGGCCGAGGCGATAGGCCCCAGCCGCTGCGGCGAGGGACGCCGGATCAGCGATCCGGCGATGTCGCGCCGGCGCACCGTCCAGCGTTGCACCACCACCACCACCATGGAAACGGCGATCAAGACGACACTGGTTGCCGAGGCGAGCCCCGGATTGCCGCCCATCTCGGCGGTGAAGAGATCGAACGCGGTGGTCGCCAACAAGCGCACTTTGCCGCCGACGATCGAAGGCGTGCCGAAATCGGCGATCGACAGAACGAAGGCCAGCAGCGCGCCGCTGCTCACGGCCGGAAAGACCAGCGGCAACGTGACCTTGAAGAATCGGCGCCATGCCCCTGCCCCGAGGCTTTCCGCGGCCTCCTCGACCGAGGGGCTGATCGTGCCAAGTCCGCTTGCCGTCAGCAGAAAGACGAAGGGATAGAACTTCAGGCTGAACACCAGAAGGATGCCGAACATTCCGTAGATCGGCGGCGGCTCCATTCCGATATCCGCCAGCAGCGCGCGCATCCAGCCGTTCGCGCCCAGCATCATGATCCACGCATAGGCGCCGATGAACGGCGGCGACACCAGCGCCAGCACCGCGAGCGTGGCGAGCACGTCGCGGCCCACGATCACGAAGCGGGTGGTGAGCACGGCGAGAGGAATGCCGAGCAGCGTCGCGCCCAGCATTCCGCCCGCGCCGACGATCAGGCTGTTGAAGAGCGCGCCCCGATAGGCCGGGTGGCCCAGGATCTGGGCATAGTTCGCAAGGGTCAGCGCGCCCGAGCGATTGTCGATCACGCTGGCGGTGAAAATACCGTAGAGCGGCCACGCCATCAGGACCGCGACGACGGCCAGCGCCACGGCCAGGACGCCGGTCCAGAAATCGAGCCTACGCCGGCGGCGCTTCACGCGGCCTCGATCCGCCGGCCGGTCTCCGGATCGAACAGATGCAGGCACGCGAGCGGCAAGATCAATCGCAGCCGCGCGCCGGCCTGTTCCAGCAGGCGACGTTCGGGCCGATGCACGTGCGCCTGGATTTGCGGCCCCCCGTCCAGCTGCACGCGATAAAATGCCTCGCGTCCGGCGAAGCTGACGTTTTCGACGGCGCCGTCGAGCACCAGCGCGTCGCTTGGCGCGTCAGTCGGCCCGGCCAACGTCATGTCCTCGAGCCTGATCGCCACCGTCACGCGGTCACGCCCGGCCAGCTCCGGCACGGGTCGCGGCGCCGCGCCGAACGCAAGCGTGCCATTGGGGCCGACCGGCAGGTTCGCGATCACGTTCATGGCGCCGACAAACGATGCTACGAAAAGCGTCGCCGGCCGTGCATACATGTCCCACGGCGTCCCGACCTGGTGGACGCGGCCGCCCTGCATGACACAGACGCGGTCGGAGATGACCAGCGCTTCTTCCTGGTCGTGCGTCACGTAGATCGTCGTGATGCCGAGTGAGCGCTGCAAATCGCGGATGTCGTCGCGCAGCTCGATGCGCAATTTCGCGTCGAGATTCGACAACGGCTCGTCCATCAGCAGGATCTGCGGGTTGATGACCATGGCGCGTGCCAGGCCCACGCGCTGCTGCTGGCCGCCCGAAAGTTGGTGCGGCAGGCGCGCCGCATGACCGCCGAGGCGCACGAGATCGAGCGCGCGGGCGACGCGCTCGGCGATTTCCTGGCGCGGGCGGCGGCGGTTCCGAAGACCAAAGGCGACGTTGTCGCCCACCGTCATGTGCGGAAAGATCGCGTAGTCCTGGAACACCAGGCCGATGTCGCGGCGATGGGCCGGCATGTCGTCGATGCAGCGGCCGTCCACCCGCACCTCGCCGCTGTCCTGGCGGTTGAATCCCGCCACCGTGCGCAGTAGCGTCGTTTTGCCGCAACCCGACGGCCCCAGCAGCGTGAAGAACTCGCCCGACTCGATGGCGAGGTCGATATCGTCGAGCGCCGTCACACCCGGGTAGCTCTTTTTGATGTGCCGCAGTTCGACCCGGGCCATGGGATATCGCGGCTAACCGCGCGGGGCCAAAGCCAACCGGCGGCGCTCCTACGGGCGCCGCCGGCTGTAAGCGTGGATCGCGCGCGCGCTCAGCGGGCGAGCATCAGGGCGCGCCACTTGTCGATATATTCCTGGCGCTTGTTGGCCGCGTTCGGGATGTCGTACTGGACCAGCTTGATCTGCTCCAACGGCTTCAACGCCGCCAGGGGCTTCGCGTCTTTGCGGATCGGCCGGCGGCCGAGCTCCTGCACCACCAGCTCCTGGACCGTCGCGCTCAACGACCAGTCGATGAACGCCTTGCCCGCCGCCGGGTTCGGCGCGCGTTTGACCAGCGCCATACCGTCGGCGATGGCCGAGGTGCCGTCCTCGGGATAGATGATGGCGACGGGCCCGCCGCCCTTCAGATAGAGATAGGCGTTGTCCTCGAGCGTGATGCCGACCACGGCCTCGCCGTCGTTGACGAAGCGCGGCACCGCACCCGAGCTGGCGGAGACGCTGAGGTTGTTGAACACGCCCTTGAACTTCTCCCAGCCCGCCTCCTTGTCGCCGTAGATGGCCAGGAAGGTGTTGAGCTGCATATAGGCCGAGCCTGACTTCTCGGCGTCGGCCATGGAAACCAGGTTCTTGAAACGCGGCTGCGCCAGATCGGCCCACGTCCTGGGATATTCCTCGGGCTTCAGCTTTTTCGTGTTGACGACGAAGACGTTGAGAATGCCGGTATAGGGAAGCCACGCGCCGCCGGTCTTGAACGCGTCGGCGATCATCGCGTATTCCTTCGGCTGATAAGGCTCCAGCAGGTTGGTATTGGCCTCGAGCAGCTCGGCCCCGATGCTCCAGATCACGTCGGCCTTGGGATTGGCGGCCTCGGCGCGCACGCGGTTGATGATGTCGCCCGATCCGGCTTTCACCACGTCGGCCTTGATGCCCGTGGCTTTTTCAAATTCCGGAATCAGCCGCTCGACGATATTGGCGGTATGCGCTGTATAGACGCTGACGCGTTGCTGCGCCGTGGCCGGAACGGAAAGGCAGACGCCAAGCAGGGCGCCGAACGCGAGCGTCGAAACGCGATGAAGCATCATTGTTCCCCCCTTTGCAAAGCCCGCCACCATCGTAATCGCGGTGCTCCTCGTGTCTAATATAGCATCCGCGTTGCACACTATATATAAAATTCGCGCTGCGGCACTTGAGCTGGTCCTGGTTGGCTGGACAGGTTGGCAGCGGATTTAAGGTGTATTCCGGTTGCTGATCATGCTGCCACGACTTCATTCATGTTGATCTGGCGCAAGGGGTAACGACGCCTCGAAACTCTTGCCGAAGTTGTATTCGAAGATTCTTGCACCATGTCTGGAGAGAAGTCGTTCCCGCCGCAGGCTACTGAAACCCAGAATGCCAGCACCGCATCTGCGGCCGTGATGCCTTCGGCGGCTGCCCATCTTCCACTGGCGGTGGACCGAACCTCGAAACCCGTTGGCGCCGCCGACCCCAAGCATCCCGCATCCGGCGAGCCGCCATCGAGATTAAAGGCTTCCCCCCGAAATTCGCAGGGTGGCCGGCGCAAGCGAATTGGGAAGCGGCCAGAAATCGAAGATTTTAAGCCGGAGGGAATACTCCTGCGCAGCATCGGAAATCGTCGGTACTCCGATGACGACCTTGACTCCATTATTGCGGCCTGCTCGACGCGCCTCCCGGAAGGCCAGATCCGCATTAAGCTGCCTCGTTGGTGGAGCAACGCCGCGAAGAACTTGGTAAAGATGACGCGCCGCGAGGCCTTGGCGGCGAAGCTGGAGATTGCCGCGGCACTGTATTTCCGGGACCGGGAGTGGGCAAAAGCCCCGACCCCATCCCAGCTCAGGGTCAGATTTAGGAGGATCAAGGCATCGGCCGCCGCCCTCCTCAAGACCTTGGGTTTGGGCACGCGGACCCATAGCAATCCCGATTTGATCCCTTATGCGATCCTGTCTCGTCTGCGTTTACATGCCGGCTTCCGAGGGGGAAGTGGAGACGTCCGTCTGAGAGAGGCAGTCATAGCGATCAAGTCGATTCACGAATGGACTGAGCGTGAACTTTGGATGGCGAAAGCCCATCCACCTGCAAAACTCGTCAATAAGGGCGACAAATCGTTCAATGATTTTCTCAAGGCACTCGGTGGAGTTTGGCAGGAGGCTTTCGGCCGCAAGGCACGGATAAGCTTCATCAGTGGCAACTCCCCCAACAAGGGAAACCCTTGTGGGCTGTAGGCGGCGGTGGAATAGTCGGCCACTGGAGCGGCGGCGGGGTGCTGCTGCGTGGCGGAGTAAAACCGCGGCCCTCGGAGGGGCCGCGGTTCCCGATCAGTTCCGGAGTTCGGTAAAAGTGGTTGCGGGGATAGGATTTGAACCTATGACCTTCAGGTTATGAGGCCCATCCGCGAGACATTTTTCATTTGTGATATCAAATGGTTGGGCATTTTTCGGCGGCCCGTGTCGCACCCGTGTTGCACGGAGGGTTTTGTCAC
>CAZIVY010000178.1:0-1561 GCA_964542505.1 uncultured Rhodospirillaceae bacterium | reverse complement strand
CGAGGCGCGCATTGCGTTGATACACGAATTTGTCGGCGACAAGGATGCGGCAGCGCTGGAGAACGACCGGAAGTCGCTCTATGCGGTCAAGGCGGCGTTGACCGAATTGTCCGAGGCCATTCGCCGCCTCGACCCGCCGACGCTCGCGCGCCACCCGGACATCGATTGGCGCAGCGCGTCCGATCTGCGCAATTTTTTCACCCACGAATATCACCGCGTGCGCGCCGACATGGTGCTCAACACCGTCCGCGAGAAATTGCCGGCATTGGCCCGCGCCATCGCCGCCGAGATCGCGCGGCGGGCCAGCCCGAAGCCGCGCCCGCCATCCCGCCGGCGCGCGGCTAAATCATGAGCCGCTTGCACCCGTCGATCTTCCTGCCCGCGTCGTAGCCGCGCGGCCCGCCGGCCTCGGTGGTCTTGACGCTTTGGCTGTCGATGATCGCGCCCGTCGGGCTGGCCTCGCGTCCGGCCCGCTCCCGGTCCGCCATCACCAGGGCATGGTTGATCGTCTCGAAGCGGCCATCGATCGCTTGGCGCTTCCATGTGCTCACTTGGTTCGGATGCACCTTGTGCCGTGCCGCGATCTCCGGCACCGTCTTGTCCCCGCGCAATGCCGCAAGGGCCACGCGGGCCTTGAACTCGCCCGTAAACCGCCGTCTTGTCGTCATGTCGTATCCCTCCGTTACCCGGCGGAATACACCTTAGCGCCCTGTCCGATTTTCTGGGACCAGCTCACAGGTCAGGCCAGCAACAAGCGGTTGCAGCGGACGGTGCTGGCGCGCCCCGCTGAACCCAAGCGTTAGCTGAGAACTACCTTATCATGGCCGCTTGTGGCGCAACTGTGACCTACTGGCGCCGCCAAACAAGGTCCGCTGCTTGGGGGTTAGCTGACGATTGAGGCGAGCATTTCCGGTCCACGGCACTAAGCTGACGTTCGTGGAAGGGCACCAAACCGCCGCCCCTGACCCAAACCAGACTCGCCATTGCGCTGCTTCGAGCCTAGGATTTGACAATCATTGTTTGGTGGCTGCCAGGGTGCCCAGCGATGGAACGCCGTCTTGCCGCCATCGTCGCCGCCGACGTCGTGGGTTACAGCCGATTGATGGTTTTCCCTGTCCTGGCATGAGAAATCCCAATCTCCTCGTCATCCTGGTAGACGACCTGCGCTACGATGAATTCGGCGCGGGCGGCCACCCCTACATGAAGACGCCGCACATTGACCGCCTGGCTGCCGAAGGCGTGCTGTTCGAGCGCGCCTTCCACACCACGCCGATCTGCTCTCCAAACCGCGCCTCGATTGTCACCGGCCAATACGCGAGTCGCCACGGGATCATCGACAACGTGGCGCGCGACGCGATGAGCCACCGGCTGCCGAATTACCACATCGAGTTGCAGAACCTCGGTTACCTCACCGCCCATGTCGGCAAGTGGCATATGGGTAATGACGGCATGCCACGCCCCGGCTATGACCTGTGGGTGAGCTTTGACGGGCACGGCCGAATCGTCAACCCGACGCTCAACCACGACGGCAAGTATGTGGAGCACACCGGCTACGTTACCG
>CAZIVY010000177.1:0-2509 GCA_964542505.1 uncultured Rhodospirillaceae bacterium | reverse complement strand
CTGGACCTGACGGCCCAACTGCGCGATGGCTCGCGGAGGATCGCCGTGCCGATGTTCGGCGGCGGCCTCATGACGTTGACGCTCGCGGACGCGGCGGATGGCGCGCCCGAAGGCGAATTGCCGCATTTGCTTGGGCACAATTTGACGTTCGACCTTACGCCGGCGGCGCGGCTGCGCATTGCCGAGGATGCGCGCGCCCTCGATCCCGTAGGGCCGCTGGCGGCGGCGCAAACGGCGTTCCGCCTTTCCGGCGATCTGTTCGACCCGGGCGCGAATCTGGTTGCCAAGGGTCGCGGCTTGTCGGTGGCGCAGAATTTGGGAGCGGACAGCAGGCTGACATTGGGCTGGTTGCAAGCCAAAGCGAGGGCGCCTGAAGCCACCGGCATCGGGTTGCCGCCGGGCCTGCGCGCCGAGGACATCGCCCGGCCAGACACGGCGCCGAGCGGCGAGGGCCGCATGCGCATGGCGTCGTTCGAGCACCGTTTCGCGCCGGGCGCGGCGATCAATCTAAAATGGTCGTCCGTGGTCGAGGACAATGACGCGCTGGGTTCAAGCGGCGAGGGCGCCTTCGCGCTTGGAGGCGGCGCGCGGAGCCAATTCGCCAGCCTGTCCTGGACGGCGCCCATTTCGCCGCGCGTGGACTGGTTCGGCAGCTATACCTACGGCATGACGTCGATGCCCGCGGCCAGCTCCGGATTGCTGCGCGACTGGAGCCAAGTCGACTCCGACAGCTTTGCCGCCGGCATCGTGGCGCGCGGAGTATTGTCGAGCCATGATGAGGCGGGATTGCTGTTCGGCCAGCCCTTGCGCGCGCGCGACGCGCGGGCGACGCTGGCGGCGCCCGTGGCGCGCGACCTTGGCGACAATGTCATCGTCAGCGAGCGGCGCGTGAACCTGGTCCCCAGCGGGCGCGAACGCGACATCGCGCTGTCCTATCGCCGGGAGCTGGCGCCGGGGGTGGAATTCACCTCCCAAGGCGTGTTGCGCTTGGAACCGGGCCACGTGGCGGGGGCGCGCGGCGAACTTGGATTGTTGCTCGGCCTGCGGGTGAGTTTTTGAGCGCCGCCCGATGATGCGCCGGGTGCTGGCCGGGATAACCTTAGCGGTCCTGATGCTGGGGGCGTGCGCCGACCGCGACGGCGGCGATCCCCTGGCGGCGCCGGGGACGTCGACGCCGGTCATGGTCCCGCCAGGCGCGGTCAAGATCGGCGACGACCTTTACATGGTGGAATTGGCCGCCAAGGCCGGCGATTGTCCGGCGTTCCGCCCCTGGTCGCCGACAAAGATGGTGGTGCAGGCGATCTATTACCGTGGCCGCGCCGGCGGCTTCGTGCTCGATCGCGCCGTAGCGGCTTGCTGAATCAGCTGTAGCGCACGGCGAGGTCGCCCACGCCGTCGACGTGGCCTTCGAGGCTGTCGCCGGAGACCACCGGGCCGACGCCCGCGGGGGTGCCGGTGAAGATCAGGTCGCCGGGGGCGAGCGCGACCATCTCCGACAAATGGCGGATGATGTCCGGCAGCGGCCAGATCATGTCCTTGAGGTCGCCGGTTTGCTTGGTCGCGCCGTTGACCTTCAGCCAGATGGCGCCCTTGGCCGGGTGGCCGATCTTGCTCGCCGGGCGGATGGCCGAGCACGGCGCCGAGCGGTCGAAGCCCTTGCCCATGTCCCAGGGGCGGCCCGCCGTCTTGGCCGCCGCCTGCAGGTCGCGACGGGTCATGTCGAGGCCGACGCCGTAACCCCAGACATGGCTGAGCGCGTCCGCGGCCTTGATGCGGGCGCCGCCCTTGCCGATCACCGCCACCAGCTCGATCTCATAGTGCAGGTTCTTGGTCGCCATGGGGTAGGGAAGCTGGCCGCCGCCGGGCACCAGGGCGTCCGCCGGCTTCATGAAGAAAAACGGCGGCTCGCGGTCGGGGTCATGGCCCATTTCGCGCGCGTGTTCGGCATAGTTGCGGCCGACGCAGTAAACGCGGCGCACGGGCACCGTGCCGCCGCCATCGGCGACGGGAAGGACGGGCGCCGCCGGGGCGGCGAAGACATGGGCCATGGGGATATCCTCAACGTTGCAAAGGCGGAAAATCGGGAATCAGGCGGCGGCCGGCAGCTTGCTTGGCCAGCGATAGGCTTGCGCCGCGCGCACGAAGGCCGCCACCGCCGGCGAATGGCGGCGGCCGGCGATGGTGAGCAGGCCGACCTCGCGGGCGATTTCTGGCTCGACGACCGGGCGGGTCATGACGCCGGGGGTGGCAGCGGTGAATTCGGGCATGATGCAGATGCCGAGCCCGGCGGCGATCATCGCCTGGATCCAGTCCTCGCGCTCGCTGGCGTAAACGCGGCGCACCTCGGCGCCGCATTGGTGGCGGAGATTGGCGATGTGATCGCCGAATTCGCAATTGACGCGGCGCAAATAGCCTTCGCCTTTCAACTCGGACAATTCCACCGTCGGCCGTTGCTCGAATCGGTGACCGGTGGGAAAGGCGACCACGAAGCGTTCGCGGTAGAGCGGCA
>CAZIVY010000176.1:0-1739 GCA_964542505.1 uncultured Rhodospirillaceae bacterium | reverse complement strand
AGCCGGCGGGCCAGGAAACCGGCGGTGGCCTGCGCCATTTCACGGTTGGCCAGCACCTCGGCGTTCAGCGCCCCGAGGATCGCCGCCTGCTCCACCACGAACGTGCTGTAGCGCCGGCCGATGGAGGCCAGCAACTGCCGCCCCATGCGCGCCCGTTCCAGCAGCAACCGCAGGTCCTGGCCCGCCCGCTGGCTCTTGTCGTGGAGTTGCAGCACCGCGCCGTTCAGGCCTTCGTCGATGAGGTAATTCTCGAATGCCTTCTCGTCCTTCAGGTAGCGCTCGGAGTTCGCCCTCTTGGCCTTGTAGAGCGGGGGCTGGGCGATATGGAGGTAGCCGGCGTCGATCAGGCCCCGCATGTGCCTGTAGAAGAACGTGAGCAACAAGGTGCGGATGTGCGCCCCGTCCACGTCGGCGTCGGTCATGATGATGATCTTGTGGTAGCGGCACTTTTTCAGGTCGAAGTCGTCGGCGCCGATGCCGGTGCCAAGGGCGGTGATCAGGGTGCCGATTTCCGTCGAGGCCAGCATCTTGTCGAAGCGCGCCCGCTCGACGTTCAAAATCTTGCCGCGCAACGGCAGCACCGCCTGAAAGGCGCGGTTGCGCGCCTGCTTCGCCGACCCGCCGGCGGACTCGCCCTCGACCAGGAACAGCTCCGACTTCGCCGGGTCGCGTTCCTGGCAGTCGGCGAGCTTGCCGGGCAAATTCGAGATGTCGAGCGCGCCCTTGCGCCGGCTCAGCTCGCGCGCCATGCGCGCCGCTTCCCTGGCCGTCGCCGCTTCGACCACCTTGCCGATGATGATCCGCGCTTCCGCCGGGTGCTCCTCGAACCAGGCGGCAAGCTGATCGTTGATCAGCCCCTCGACCGCCGGGCGAACCTCGGAGGAAACCAGCTTCTCCTTGGTCTGCGAGGAAAATTTAGGGTCCCGCACCTTGACCGACAGCACGCAGGTCAGCCCTTCGCGGGCGTCCTCGCCGGTTATTTGCACGCGCTCCTTGCGCGCCGGTCCCGCCGTCACCGCGTACTGATTGATGCAGCGCGTGAGCGCGGCGCGAAACCCCGCCAAATGCGAGCCGCCGTCGCGCTGGCCGATATTGTTGGTGAAGCACAGCACGTTTTCGTGGTAGCCGTCGTTCCACTGCAAGGACGCCTCGATCAGCACCCCGTCGCGCTCGCCGCGAAAGGAAATCGGCGGCCGGTGCATCGGCGTCTTGTTGCGGTCGAGATAGGTGACGAAGGCGTCGATGCCCCCATCGTAGCGCATTTCGACCGTTTTCGGTTCGATGCCGCGGTTGTCGGCGAGCGTGATGCGCACGCCTGTGTTGAGGAACGCCAGTTCGCGCAAGCGGTGCTCGAGGGTGGCGAAATCGAACTCGGTCTTGGGGAAGATCGCCGGTGAGGGGGTGAAGGTGACTTCCGTGCCGTGCGGCTGGGGCGCGGGGCCCACCATCTTGAGCGGCGCCTCGGGCTCGCCGTCGCGGAAGCGCATGGCGTGTTCCTCGCCATCGCGCCAGATGAGCAGGTCGAGCACGCTGGACAGCGCGTTGACCACCGACACGCCCACCCCGTGCAACCCGCCCGAGACCTTGTAGGAATCGTGGTCGAATTTTCCCCCGGCGTGCAGTTGCGTCATGATCACCTGCGCCGCCGAAACGCCTTCCTCGGCGTGGATATCCACCGGAATGCCGCGCCCGTTGTCGCGCACCCGGCAGGAACCATCGGCGTTCAGCGACACCTGCAC
>CAZIVY010000175.1:0-2534 GCA_964542505.1 uncultured Rhodospirillaceae bacterium | reverse complement strand
GTTGGCGTTCCAGACGATGAAGGTTTCCACCGTCGTGGCGGCGCACTGGATGTCGCCCGAGGCGATGGCCAGATGGCGGTCCTTCTGCGGGATCTTCTTGATCGTCACGTCGACCCCGTGCTTCTTGAAAATGCCCGCTTCCTTGGCCAAGGTCAGCGGCGCGAAGCCGGTCCAGCCGCTCATGCCGATGGCCACCTTCGCCTCTTGCGCGACCGCGGCGCCGCCCAGCGCCAGCACGCCCGCCGCCAAAATGCCAATTCCCAATACCGCCCGCATATGTGCCTCCCTTGGATAAGGTTCCTGTTGGCTCATTTTAGCGCGCCGCCCGCGGCCCTCACAAGACGCCTTAAACAGCCATGCCGGCCTTGCGCAGGCCCTCGATGAGGTGCGCGCGGTGCGCCGGGTCGGCGTAGGGGCTGGTAATCTCCCAATGGCGCTCGGCATCCGCGGGCTTGATCCGCTCCATCTCCGCCAGCACGGCCTTGGCCTCCTCGGTCCGCCCGAGCTGGCCGAGGCTGGCCAGAAACGTGCGCAGCACGGCGTAAAGCCGCCGGCCGCTCAGCGCCTGTTCGGCGTAATGAACCGCTTCCTCGTAATTGCCGAGATGATACTGCGCCAGCGCCATGAAGCTGACAAACAGATATGCCTGCGGATCCCGGGGATTGAGACGCAGACAGCGCAGCAGCGGATCGAGCGCTTCGGCGAAGCGGCCGATGAAAATGCGGGTCATGCCGAGCGCGAAATGGCCCAATGCGAAATTCGGACTGAGGTCGATGGCGCGTTGCGCCTCGGCCAGCGCCTGCTGATGCTGCCCGGACCCCAGCCTGACGAGGAACAAGGCGTAGTGCGCGTACGGCTCGCGGTCGTCAAGCGCGACCGCGCGCTCGGCTTCCGTTTGTGCTGCCGCCAAGTCGCGCGCGATATTGTCGCTCCAACCGTACCAACAACGGCCAAAGAGCAAGCGCGCCAGGCACATATGGGCGCGGGCGAGCTTCGGGTCGAGCTCGGTCGACCGGCGCAGCCATGTCTCGGCCTGCCGATTGTCGTCGGGCGTAAACTGATTGAAGCACCAGTTGCCGCGCATGCAGCAATCGAAGGCGTCGAGATTGGCCGGGCTTTTGCGCGCCGCGCGCCGGCCAGCGTCCAGCAGCATTTCGGGCTCGATCGCGCCGACAACGCTTTCGGTGATCTCGTCCTGGAGGGCGAAGATGTCGGCGAATTCGCGGTCGAAACGCTGGGCCCAAATATGGGCGCCGGTGTCCGCCTCGATGAGCTGTCCGGTGACGCGCACGCGGCCGCCGGCCCTGCGCACGCTGCCCTCCAGCACGTAGCGCACGCCAAGTTCGCGCGCCACCTGCTTCACGTCGATGGCGCGGCCCTTGTAGACGAAGGTGGAATTGCGGGCGATGACGAAAAGCCAGCGGTAGTGCGACAGCGCGGTGATGATGTCCTCGGTGATGCCGTCGGCGAAGTATTCCTGCCCGGCGTCGCCGCTCATGTTGGCGAACGGCAGTACCGCGATCGACGGCCTGTCGGGCAAAGCAAGCTCGCCGCCCAGGACCCCCGCCGTGCTCGCCTCGTCCTGCCGCCAGTCGACGCGCCAGACCTGAACCGGCCGCGGGATGTTCTTGAGCGCCCGCTCGCCAAGATGAGCGGTGGGAAAATCGAGCTTGCCCTCGGTCTGTTCGCGCACCGCGCCGGAGACGCAAATGCCGCCGGGCGTGGCGACCTCTTGCAGGCGCGCGGCGATGTTGACGCCGTCGCCGAGAAGGTCCTCGCCCTCGGCCATCACGTCGCCGAGATTGATGCCGACGCGGAACTCCATCCGCCGCTCCGGCGTCAGGTCGGCGTTGCGCCGGCTCAGCGCCCGCTGCATGGCCACCGCGCAACGCACCGACTGCACCGCGCTGGTGAACTCGGCGATCACGCTGTCGCCGGCGGCGCCGAAGATCCGTCCGTCATGTTCCGTGACCAGGCCGGCGATGGTTTCCCGGTAGGCGCCGAGAACGCGCAGCGTTTCTTCCTCGTCCGCCGCCATCAGCCGGCTGTAGCCGGCGACATCGGCGGCGAGAATCGCGGCAAGTCGGCGCTTGATGGCTGGCGCTGCCATTGTCGAGGCCCCAAACCTAGCGGAAACAGTCCATGGGACGCTCCCTTATCATGAAAGCGGCGCGTTTCCTCTTGCGCCGGTCACTGGACGGCGGGCGGCGCTTCCGCAACGGCGTCACAGTTGCTAAGCTCGCCCCCGTCACGGTGGGCACCCACCCCGAAGCCAAGGGTGCAACCGGATCGAACAAGGAACAAGAACCCTCGGAGGTATCGATGACTGTTGCCCGCGTTTCCAAGATCACTGCCGGCTCGACCAAGAGCTTCCAAGCCGCGGTCGAGGAGGGTGCGAAACGCGCCACCAAGAGCTTGCGGGGCGTCACCGGCCTGCATGTGGTCGAGCAAAAGGCCAAGATCGAAAAAGGCAAGATCGTCGAATACCGGGTCTCCATGGAAGTGACCTTCGTCCTCGAAGATTGACCTAGCCA
>CAZIVY010000174.1:0-1541 GCA_964542505.1 uncultured Rhodospirillaceae bacterium | reverse complement strand
GTGGCGCGCCGCCACGGGCCGCGCATCGTCCACGTGCATTGCAAGGACATACGGCCGGCGGTGCTCAAGGCGGCGAAGGCGGCGGACAAGAGCTTTCTGGCGTCGGTGCTCGACGGCGTTTTCACCGTGCCCGGCGACGGCGGCATCGATTACAGCGCGGTGCTGCGGGCGATGAAAGACGCGCATTACGCCGGCTGGCTGGTGGTGGAAGCCGAACAGGATCCCGCCAAGGCCCACCCGCTCACTTACGCGCGCATGGGCTTCGAGCACTTGCGCCAAGTCGCCGCCGCCGTCGGAATTTAGCCGCCGCCTTATACCGGCTCGTGCAATCGCTGACTCACCCCCGCCCGGCGCGCCTGCCCTGAGCGACGCGCGACAGCGCGCGTCGAAGGGCGCCGACCTCCCCCATCGAGGGGGAGGTGGTAGTTTTCCCTCCCCCCTTGCGGGGGAGGTGCAAACCGCGAAGCGGTTTGCGGGGTGGGGGGTAGGTCAACCTCAATGCGGTTTGGCGCTACTCCCCCGCCGGGGCGGGGCGGGCGCCGCGCTTGGTCAAGCGCCGCAGCGCCTGGCCGGTGTTTTCGCCCAGCACCAGCAGGCACGGCGTCACCACCAGCGTCAGCACCGTGGCGAAGCTGAGGCCGAAGGTGATGGCGGTGGCGAGTTGCGTCCACCACTGCATGGCCGGGGCGCCGATGGCGATCTCGCGCGCCACGAAGTCCACATTGACGCTGAACACCATGGGCAGCAGGCCGAGCACCGACACGAAGGCGGTGAGGAACACTGGGCGCAGCCGCTGCGCCCCCGTGCGCACCGCCGCGTCCGCCGCCTTGATCCCCTGCCGGCGCAAATGCGCGTAGGTGTCGATGAGCACGATGTTGTTGTTGACCACGATCCCGGCCAGCGCGATGACGCCGATGCCGGTCATGACGATGCCGAAGGGCTGGCCGGTGACGATCAGGCCGACGAAGACGCCGATGGTCGACAGCACCACCGAGCTCAGGATCAGAAACGCCTGGTAGAAGCTGTTGAACTGGGTGATGAGGACGATGGCCATGAGGAACAGGGCGGCGCCGAACGCCTTGCCAAGGAAGGCGGCGGCCTTGGCCTGTTCCTCGTCCTGGCCCTTGAACGCCACGTCGATGCCGGCGGGCAGGCCGGCGCCGGCGATCCACGCCTTCATCTCGCGGATCTTGTCGTCCGCCAGCACGCCGTCGACCACGTTCGCTTGCACGCTCATGGTGCGCTTGCCGTCCACGCGCTCGATGGTGCCGAGCTTCGGCCGCGCGCTGCGTTCCACGAAATTGGCGATCGGCACCAGGCCTTGCGGCGTCATCACGCGCAGGCTGTCCAATTGGTCGATGCCGCGTTCGGCGCGCGGGAAGCGGACGCGGATGTCCACTTCGTCGTCCACCTGGTCGGGGCGGTAGCCGCCGATCTTGATTCCGTTGGTGACCAGTTGCACCAGATTGCCCACCTGGGCGATATCGGCGCCGAAGCGCGCGGCTTGCGCGCGGTCCACGCGGATTTGCCATTCGATGCCG
>CAZIVY010000173.1:0-2063 GCA_964542505.1 uncultured Rhodospirillaceae bacterium | reverse complement strand
CGAAGACGCCGTGCGCTTCGAGGTCCTCCACCAGGCCGAGCTCCGCCAGCGTCCTGCCCGACGCGACGCGCGCGGCCACCTTGGCCAGCGGCACGCCCGTCGCCTTCGAGATGAACGGCACGGTCCGCGACGAGCGGGGGTTCACCTCGAGGACGTACACCGTGTCGTCCTTGATCGCGTACTGGATGTTCATCAGGCCGACCACCTTCAGCGCGCGTGCGATGCGGCGCGTGTGGTCACGGATCGTGTTCTGATGCCACTCCGGGCAGATGAACGGGGGCACCACACACGAGCTGTCGCCCGAATGAATGCCGGCCTCCTCGATGTGCTCCATGATGCCGGCGACGAAAGCGGTGTCGCGGTCGGCGACGCAATCCACGTCGACCTCGCTGGCGTCCGACAGATAGCGGTCGATGAGCACCGGCGACTTGCCGCTCACCCGCACCGCCTCGGTGATGTAGCGCTCCACGTCCGCGGTATCGCGCGCGATCTCCATCGCGCGGCCGCCCAGCACATAGGACGGCCGCAACATCACCGGGTAGCCGATGCGCTCGGCGATGGCGCGCGCTTCCGCCGGCGACCGCGCGACGCCGCTGGGCGGCTGGCTGAGGCCCAGCCGCTCGATCAATTTCTGGAAGCGCTCGCGGTCCTCCGCCAGGTCGATGGCGTCCGGCGAAGTGCCGAGGATGGGCACCTTGGCCCCTTCCAGGCCGGCCGCGAGCTTCAGCGGCGTTTGGCCGCCGAACTGCACGATGACGCCGAGAAGTTCCCCCCGCGCGCTTTCCACCCGCGCGATTTCCAGCACGTCCTCGACCGTGAGCGGCTCGAAATAGAGGCGGTCCGACGTGTCGTAATCGGTGGACACCGTCTCCGGGTTGCAGTTGACCATGATGGTCTCGACGCCCATGTCGCGCAGCGCGTAGGCGGCGTGCACGCAGCAATAGTCGAATTCAATGCCCTGGCCGATGCGGTTGGGGCCGCCGCCCAGGATCATCACCTTGCGCCGCGCGCTGGGCTGGGCCTCGCATTCGGACGGCGAAGCGGCGTCGCCTTCATAGGTCGAATAAAGATAGGGCGTGCGCGCCTCGAACTCGGCGGCGCAGGTGTCCACGCGCTTGAACGCCGGCACGACGCCAAGGGCGCGCCGCGCCTGGGCGACGCCGCTTTCGGCCGTGCCCGTAAGCTCGGCCAGGCGCGCGTCGGAAAAGCCCATCTTCTTCAGCCGCAACCAGCCGGCGCGGTCGGTGGGCGGTCCGGCGGCGCGCACGCCCGCTTCCGCCGACACGACGCCCTCGATTTGGGCCAGGAACCAGGGGTCGTATTTGCACGCCGCCGCCACCTCGGCGACGCTCAGGCCGTGGCGAAAGGCCTGGGCGATGACCAGCAGGCGGTCGGGCGTGGGCCGCGCCAGCGCGGCGACAATCGCCTGACGGGCGTTGGCGTCGCCGCCGCCGGCGCCCTCGATGCGCACCTCGTTGAAGCCGGTCAGCCCGGTCTCCATCGAGCGCAGCGCTTTCTGAACGCTTTCCTGGAAGGTGCGGCCGATCGACATCGCCTCGCCCACCGATTTCATCGCCGTGGTGAGCAGCGGCTCCGCCCCGGGGAATTTCTCGAAGGTGAAGCGCGGCATTTTGGTGACCACATAGTCGATGGTCGGCTCGAAGGAGGCCGGCGTCACCCCGGTGATGTCGTTGGTGAGTTCGTCGAGGGTGTAGCCCACCGCCAGCTTGGCGGCGATCTTGGCGATGGGAAACCCGGTGGCCTTGGAGGCGAGCGCCGAGGACCGCGACACCCGCGGGTTCATCTCGATCACCAGCAGCCGGCCGTCGGCGGGGTTGACGGCGAACTGCACGTTCGAGCCGCCGGTCTCCACCCCGATCTCGCGCAGCACCGCGATCGCGGCGTTGCGCATGATCTGGTACTCCTTGTCGGTGAGCGTCAGCGCCGGCGCCACCGTCACCGAATCGCCGGTGTGCACGCCCATGGGATCGACGTTCTCGATCGAGCAGACGATGATGCAGTTGTCGTTGCGGTCGCGCACCACCTCCATCTCGAATTCCTTC
>CAZIVY010000172.1:0-5426 GCA_964542505.1 uncultured Rhodospirillaceae bacterium | reverse complement strand
TCGACGCCCGGCGCGATGCCGCCATGGGGCGGCGCCCCGCAGCGAAAGGCGTTCAGCATCCCGCCGAAGCGCCGCTCCACCTCGTCCGGGCCATAGCCGGCGATGCGGAAGGCTTCGAGCATGATGTCGGGACGATGGTTGCGGATGGCGCCGGACGACAGCTCGACGCCGTTGCACACGATGTCGTACTGGTAGGCGAGTATGGCCAGCGGATCGGGCCCGGCCAGCGCCCCGAGCCCGCCCTGGGGCATGGAAAAGGGGTTGTGGCTGAAGTCGACCTTCTTTTCCTCCTCGTTCCACTCGAACATGGGGAAGTCGACGATCCAGCAAAAGCGGAAGGCGTTGCCTTCGATGAGTTTCAACTCCTCGCCGATCCTCGTTCGCGCCAGACCGGCGAGGCGCGCCGCGCCCTTTTCCTTGTCGCAGGCGAAGAACACCGCGTCGCCGTCCTTGACGCCGGCCAGGCGGCGCACCTGGTCGAGGCGGCTTGGCTCCAGATTCTTGGCGATGGGTCCCTTCCCCGCCCCGCCGTCGAAGGCCACGTAGCCGAGGCCCGCCGCCCCCTCGCCGCGCGCCCATTCGTTCATCTTGTCGAAGAAACTGCGCGGCCGGCCGGCGGCGCCCGGCGCCGGGATGGCGCGCACCACGGCGCCATTGTCGATCGCCTTGGCGAAAATGCCGAAGCCGGAACCGCGAAAAGCCTCGGTGACATCGGCGATGACCAGCGGGTTGCGCAAGTCCGGCTTGTCGGTGCCGAAACGCAGCATCGCCTCGCGGTAGGCGAAGCGCGGATAGGGCAGCGGCGTCACCGCGCGCGCGCCGGCGAACTCCTCGAACACGGCGTGCAGCACCGGACCGACGGCGGCGAACACGTCTTCCTGGGTGACGAAGCTCATTTCGACGTCGAGCTGGTAGAACTCTCCGGGCGAGCGGTCCTTGCGCGCGTCTTCATCGCGAAAGCAGGGCGCGATCTGAAAGTAGCGGTCGAAGCCCGCCACCATGATGAGCTGCTTGAACTGCTGGGGGGCCTGCGGCAGGGCATAGAACTTGCCAGGGTGAAGGCGGCTCGGCACCAGGAAGTCGCGCGCCCCCTCGGGGCTCGAGGCGGTGAGGATCGGGGTGTGGAACTCGGTGAAGCCCTGGTCGATCATCCGCCGGCGCAAGGAGGCGATCACCTTCGACCGCAGCATGATGTTGGCGTGCAGGCGCTCGCGGCGCAGGTCGAGATAGCGGTATTTGAGGCGGATGTCCTCGGGGTAGGCGTGATCGCCGAAAACCGGCAGCGGCAATTCCCCCGCCGCCGACAACAGCTCGCACGCCTCGACCCGCACCTCGACGCCGCCGGTGGCAAGCTCGGGGTTGGCGGTTTCCAGGCTCCGCGCCAGCACCGAGCCGCTCACGCAGAGGACCGATTCGGGCCGCGCCTGGTCGAGGGCGGCAAAGGCCGGGTCGCCCTTCTCGGCCACGCATTGGGTGACGCCGTAATGGTCGCGCAGGTCGACGAAGAGCAAATTGCCGTGGTCGCGCTTGCGGTGCACCCAGCCGGACAGGCGCACGGTGCGGCCGACATGCTCGGGGCGCAGCGCGCCGCAGGTGTTTGTTCGGTAACGGTGCATGGCTCGAATCGCCGCGAGACAACACACGGGTCGCCGGCCAAAGTCAAGGCGCGGCGCGCCCTTGGGCGGGGCCGGCGCGCATGCTATAGCAGCGCCCGATGAACTGCCTGACCGCGACGGCCGATGTCGCCGCCTTCTGCCAACGCCTGGGCGGCGCCGAATTCGTCACCGTCGATACCGAGTTCATGCGCGAAACCACCTATTGGCCCAAGGTCTGCCTGGTGCAGGTGGCGGGCCCGGAGGAGGCATGCGCCATCGACCCGCTGGCCGAGGGCATTGACCTCGACCCACTCTACGAATTGCTCGCCAACCGGCAAACGCTGAAAGTTTTTCACGCCGCGCGGCAGGACCTGGAAATCTTCTACCACCTCATGGGGCAGGTGCCGGCGCCGCTGTTCGACACCCAGGTGGCCGCCATGGTGTGCGGTTTCGGCGAGCAAGTGGGCTACGAGACGCTGGCGCAGCAATTGGCGCGCACCACCATCGACAAGTCGTCGCGCTTCACCGACTGGTCCAAAAGGCCGCTCACCGACCGGCAGCTCCACTACGCGCTCTCCGACGTGACCCACCTGCGGACGATCTACGGCAAGTTGGCGTCGCGCCTGGCGCAGAGCGGCCGCAGCCCCTGGTTGGCCGAGGAAATGGCCGTGCTGGCCAACCCCAAGACCTACGCCGGCGCCCCGGAGGACGCCTGGATGCGCATCCGCACGCGATCGAGCAGCCGGCGGACGCTGGCGGTGCTGCGCGAGGTCGCGGCCTGGCGCGAGCGCGAGGCGCAGCGGCGCGACGTGCCGCGCGGGCGCATCATCCGCGACGAGGCGTTGGCCGAGATCGCCGCCACGCCGCCGAAGAATGTCGAGGAATTGGCCCGGGTGCGCGGCCTGTCGCGCGGCGTCGCCGAAGGACGCGGCGGCGAAGAAATCCTGGCCGCCATCGTGCGCGCTTTGGCCTTGCCCGATGAGGCCCGACCCATGGTTTTGAACGAAACAGTATTGCCCAAGGGAATTGGGCCATTGGTGGAGCTTCTTAAGGTCTTGCTTAAGCTCAAATGCGACCAGCACGACGTGGCGCAAAAGCTTGTAGCCTCGACCGCCGACCTCGAACGCGTCGCCGCCGACGACGGCGCCGATGTCCCGGCGATGCACGGCTGGCGGCGCGAAATCTTTGGCGATTCGGCCCTCGAGCTGAAGCGCGGCCGGCTGGCGATGGCGGCCGAGGGACGCCGCATCAGGCTGATTTCCCTGACCGGGCCGGCGGCGGGGGAGGCCGAGCGCACGCCGGCAGCGGCCTTAACGGATATTTCGCAAAGATTAACTGAAAATTAATAATGCTGAACCTAAGGTTACCAGCCATGAACCGGCGGGGACGTGCGGTCAAATGACACTCGGGGCGAAATATTTGTCGGTCTTGCGCGGGCGCGCCACCTCGACCCGGCTGGTCATCGCCCTCGGCGCCCTGGTCATTGCCTTCATTGGCGCCACGTTCGTCCAAAGGTTCGTCGACGAGCAGGCCGAGTTCCGGCAGACCGCGCGGCTGGCGGGCGAGGCGCTGGCGCAAGCTCTCACCCAGCACGCCATTCGCAGCATTCGCGCCACCGACCTGGTGCTGTGGAGCCTGGCCAACGCCATCGCCGAAGAACCCCGCGCCGGCGCCAACCGCCCCGGACGCATCGGCGCGATCCTGGACGCGCACTTGTCGCGCTTGCCGGAGGCGATCCGATTGATCGTCCTCGACGGCGACGGCCGCTTGCTCCACGACACCGAACAGGACGCGGTCGAGCCGCTGGATCTGAGTGGGCAGCCCTATTACAGCGTCCACCGCGACGCGCCCACCCAAGACGCCTATGTGGGCCCGCCGATCCGCCGAACGGCGTCGACCCCGCTGAGCATCCCCATCAGCCGCCGGATCGTGGACGGGCGCGGAAATTTCGCCGGTGTCGCCGTGGCGCTTCTCGACCCCAGTCGCTTCGCCAGCTTCTACCGCACCATCAACCGGCCCTATGAATCGCAGTTGAGCCTGTTTTTCCTCGACGGCACTTACCTGGTCACCGATCCGCCCGATGAGCGCCTGCACGGCGCCTCGGCGGCCGACACGCGGCTGTTCGCCCAGTATCTGATGCGGGCCACCACCGACTCCTTCGAGGACGAGAATTACCCGCGTGCCCCGAGCCTGATCAGCTACCGCGCGGTTGGCGACTATCCGCTCATCGTCGCGGTCGCCAGCCCGTTGACCGCGGTATTGGCGCAGTGGCAACGGGATCTGGTTGCGGATGGCTTGGCCTATTTCGCCAGCGTCCTGATGGTGGCCTTTCTCACTTTCCTGGTCGCCCGCCAAGTGGCGCGCCGCGATCAATCGGAACGGCGGTTCGCCGATTTCGTCGAGATCGCCTCGGACTGGCTGTGGGAAATGGACGCCGACCTCCACTACAGTTATTTGTCCGACCGCTTCAGCGGATTGACCGGCCTGCTGCCGCGCGACGCCTTGGGCAAGACCGCGCCCGAGGTCGCCGGCACCGCCGACGACGCGGCATGGGCCGAGCATCTCAAGGCGCTGGCCGAGCGCCGGCCGTTCCGCGATTTCGTCTATCCCTTCCGCGCCGCCGACGGGCAGCGAAACTATTTCCGCATCAGCGGCAAGCCGCTGTTCGACACGCGCGGCCAGTTCGCCGGCTATCGCGGGGTGGCCGAGGACGTGACCCGCCTTCACGAGGCGGAAGTGAAATTGCGCCAGCGGGCGCGCGAGTTCGCCGTCTTTTTCGAGCAATCGCCCATCGGCATGATCCTCGCCTGGCCGGATGGCCGCATGCGGCGGGTCAATCCGGCGATGGCGGCGATGTTGGGCTATGCCGCCGACGAATTGGCCGGCCGGCCGCTGCGGGGAATCGCCCACCCCGAGGACGCGACCACCGGCGACGCGGCGCGCGACGCGCTGCTGCAGGGCAGTGTCGCCGGCGCGAACGGCGAAGTGCGCTTTCTCGATAAGACCGGCAACCAGGTCATCGCCCTGGTCACCATGAGCGCGGTCCGCGACGACGCGGGGCGGACGTTGTTCCTGGTCTATCAGTCGGTGGACATCAGCCGGCGCAAGCGCACCGAGGTTGAATTGAGCGTCGCCAAGAACGACGCGGAAGCGAGCAATCGGGCCAAATCCGGATTCCTCGCCAATATGAGCCACGAATTGCGCACGCCGCTGAACGCCATCATCGGTTTCTCGGAAATCATGGAGCGGCAGATATTCGGCCCGATGACGCCGCATAAATATCTCGACTACGCCCGCGACATTCGCATCAGCGGCGAGCACCTGCTCGACCTGATCAGCGACATCCTCGACCTGTCGCGCATCGAGGCCGGCAAGCACGAACTGCTGATCGAGGTCATCGACCTGCGGCAGGAATGCCAGGCCACCATGCACCTGCTGGAACACCGGGCGCAGGAGTCGGGATTGCAATTGGCCAACGAGATGCCCGATGAGCCGATCAAAATCCTGGCGGACCGGCGGGCGTTCAAGCAAATCGTGCTCAACCTGCTCAGCAACGCCATCAAGTTCACGCCGGAAGGCGGACGCGTCACCGTGCGCGCGCGGCCGTTTGGGCAGCATTGCGCGCTGTCGATCGCCGACACCGGCATCGGCATCGGCGACAGCGAACTGCAGCGCCTGGGCCGCCCCTTCGAGCAGGTGGACAACGTCTTCAACCGCAAGCACAGTGGTTCGGGACTGGGGTTGGCATTGTGCAAGTCGCTGGCCGAATTGCAGGGCGGACGGATGCGTATTCGCAGCCGCCTCGGCGTCGGCACGACGGTGACGGTGGAA
>CAZIVY010000171.1:0-3190 GCA_964542505.1 uncultured Rhodospirillaceae bacterium | reverse complement strand
AGCGGCGCCGGCGGCCCCGGTTGCGTGGGCTTTCGGCGGGAAAAGTTCATTCCCCGCGGCGGGCCCGATGGCGGCGATGGGGGGCGCGGCGGCGACGTGTGGGCGCAGGCCGCCGACAACCTCAATACCCTGATCGACTACCGCTACCAGCAGCATTTCCGCGCCAAGCGTGGCGGCCACGGCATGGGCCAGAACCGCAGCGGCGCGGCGGCGCACGATATCGTGCTGAAAGTGCCGCTCGGAACCCAGATCCTGGCCGAAGACGGCGAGACGGTGGTCGCCGACCTGACGGTTCCCGGCGAGCGGGCGCTGCTCGCCAAGGGCGGCGGCGGCGGCTATGGCAACACCCATTTCAAAAGCTCCACCAACCGTGCCCCGCGGCGCGCCGACCCCGGTCATCCGGGCGAAGAAAAATGGCTGTGGCTGCGGCTTAAATTGATCGCCGACTCAGGCCTTGTGGGCCTGCCCAACGCCGGCAAGTCCACCTTCCTGGCCGCCACCAGCCGGGCGCGGCCGAAAATCGCCGACTATCCGTTCACGACGCTCGTGCCCAATCTGGGCGTGGTGGGCGTGGGCGAAGAGGAATTCGTCCTCGCCGACCTTCCCGGGCTGATCGAGGGCGCCCATGAGGGCGCCGGGCTTGGCCACCGCTTCCTGGGCCATGTGGAGCGTTGCGGCGTCATCCTGCATCTGATCGACGCGACGTTGGATAACGTGGTCACCGCCTGGCGCGGCATCCGGCGCGAGTTGGACCGCTATGGCCACGGGGTGGCGGAAAAGCCGGAAGTGATCGCGCTCAACAAGGTGGACGCGGTGGACAAGGCCGACCTGAAGCGCAAGCTCACGGCCTTGAAGCGCGCCAGCCGCGGCCAGGTGTTCGCCATTTCCGCCGTCAGCGGGGAAGGCGTCGGCGCCCTGCTGCACGCGGTGCTGGCGCATGTGCACGCCAAGCGCGATGCCGAGCGAAGCAGCGCCGCATGAGCGCAACCCTCCAGGATGCCAAGCGCATCGTGGTCAAGGTCGGCTCGGCGCTGTTGGTCGAAGGCGCCAGCGGCGGGCTGCACCGCGCATGGCTCGAAGCGCTGGCCGAGGACGTGGCGCGGCTGCGCGCGCGCGGCCAGGAAACGATTCTTGTGTCGTCGGGCGCCATCGCGCTCGGGCGCAACGAACTGGGGCTGAAGCGCGGACCCTTGCGGCTGGAGGAAAGCCAGGCCGCCGCCGCGTGCGGCCAAATCCGCCTCGCCCACGCCTATCAGGAAGCCTTGGAGCGCCGGCAATTGAAAGCGGCGCAAGTGCTGCTGACGCTGGGCGATACCGAAAGCCGGCGCCAGTACCTGAACGCGCGCTCGACGCTCAACACGCTGTTGCGGCTTGGCGCCGTGCCGGTGATCAACGAGAACGACACCGTCGCCACCAGCGAGATCCGCTTCGGCGATAACGACCGCCTGGCGGCGCGGGTGGCGCAGATGATTTCCGCCGATTGCCTGGTGCTGCTCTCGGACGTGGATGGCCTCTACAGCGCCGATCCGGCGCGCGACGCCAACGCCCGGCACCTGCCGGAAGTGCGCGAGATAACGCCCGAGATCGAGGCCATGGGCGGCGAGACGCATTCCGACTACGGGCGGGGCGGCATGGTGACCAAACTGGCGGCGGCGCGCATCGCCATGGGCGCCGGTTGCCGGGTGGCGTTGACCAATGGCAGCATCAATGCGCCGCTGGCGGCGCTGGAAGCCGGCGGGCGGTGCACGTGGTTCGTGCCCAGCGCCAATCCGGCCGCGGCGCGCAAGCAGTGGATCGCGGGGACGCTGAAGCCGCTGGGCAGCCTGAAAGTCGACGCCGGCGCGGCCAAGGCATTGAACGAGGGCCGCAGCCTGTTGGCGGCGGGCGTCGTCGCCGTCGATGGCAATTTCGAGCGCGGCGACGCGGTGGTGGTGCGCGGACCCCAGGGCGAGGAATTGGCGCGCGGTCTGATCGCCTATTCGGTCGCCGACGCGCGCCGCATCATCGGCCACAAAAGCCGTGAAATAGAGGCTCTTCTCGGCTACCGTGGCCGCGACGAAATGATCCACCGTGACGATCTGGTGCTGCGATGAGCGTGGCGGAACCCGCGGCGCGGCCGGCGCGCGAGGTCGCCGAGGCGATGGCGGAAATGGGCCGGCTGGCCCGTGGCGCCGCCCATGTCCTGGCGGGAGCGGCCACGGCGTCCAAGAACGCGGCGCTCATGGCCGCCGCCAGCGTCATGCGCCAGCAGCGGGCGGAAATTCTGGCCGCCAACGCCGACGACATGGCGGCGGCGCGGGTGCGGAACCTTGGCCCCGCCATGCTGGACCGCCTGGCGTTGGACGACAAGCGCATCGGCGCCATGGCGCGCGGCATCGAGGAAGTGGCGGCGCTGCCCGATCCCGTGGGCGCGGTCATCGCCGAATGGACGCGGCCCAACGGCCTGCGTATCTCGCGCGTGCGGGTGCCGCTCGGCGTCATCGGCATCGTTTACGAAAGCCGCCCCAACGTCACCGCCGACGCCGGGACGCTGTGCCTCAAGGCCGGCAATGCCTGCATCCTGCGCGGCGGGTCGGAGAGCTTGCGCTCCAGCCGCGCCATTCACCGCTGCCTGGAAGCCGGGCTTGCCGCCGCCGGCCTGCCGGAGGCCGCCATTCAACTGGTGCCGACATCCGACCGCGCCGCCGTGGGGCACATGCTGGCGATGCACGGCGCCATCGACCTGATGGTGCCGCGCGGAGGCAAGTCGCTGATCGCGCGGGTGCAGGCGGAAAGCCGCGTTCCGGTGTTGGCGCACCTGGAGGGGAATTGCCACGTCTATGTGGACGGGGCCGCGGACCTGAACATGGCGCGCCAGGTGGTGATGAACTCCAAGATGCGGCGTACCGGCGTCTGCGGCGCCGCCGAGACGCTGCTGGTGGACCGCAAGGCCGCCGCCAGCCACTTGAAGCCGCTGATCCTCGACTTGCTGAACGCCGGCTGCGAGGTGCGCGGCGATGAGGCGACCCAGGCCGTCGACAAGCGGGTGAAGCCGGCGACGGAGGCCGATTGGTCGACCGAATATCTCGAAGCCATCATCGCGGCGAAGGTGGTGGACGGCGTCGAGGCCGCGATCCAGCATATCGAGCGCTACGGCTCGCACCACACCGAAAGCATCGTCACCGAGGATGCGCGCGCGGCGGAAAAATTC
>CAZIVY010000170.1:0-7859 GCA_964542505.1 uncultured Rhodospirillaceae bacterium | reverse complement strand
GCGCGTCCGTCCGGCGCGGTGACGATCAAGGTCCAGTTTCCGCCCGGCGCGGAGAGGATTTCGAGCAGCGCGCCGTTGGCCGTCACTCCATGCGCCACCACCACTTCGCCGTAGCGCTGGCGCAAGAATTCCGCCACGTCTCGGCGCGGACCGCAGGGGAATTGCGCCGCCGCGTCCCCAACAGGCAGAACGCAGGAGAAGAACGCCGCGCACGCGGCGACAAAACGGGTCATTGCTTGGCCGCATCGATATCGACCGCCGTCAATACGCCCTTGGCCACCAGGCGCGCGGCCAGGGCGTCCAGGGTCAGGGCCGGCTGGCGCGGCGGCGGCGGCGGCGGCGTTTCGCGGACCTGGCGCGCCGTGCGCAAGGCGGCGAGCCTGGCCAGGATCGCATCGCCCGGCGCGTAAGGCATGGCTTGAGGGAAAGCGTTGCCCTTGGCGTCGGCGAGGACGTGACGCTCGCCGGGTTCATAAATGCGCTCGGCCATGCCCGGCGGCAGATCGGGAAACACGGTCCCATGGTCGGCGGCGAAATCGGCGAGCGAAGCCTCGTAGCCGCCGCTCGCGTCACGGATAAAGATGCGGCCGTCGGGATGTAAATGAAGTTCCATGATTAAGCCCTCAGTTAACAGTCGTCAGTTGTCAGTTATCAGTAACTAGTAGACTGACGACTGAAAACTGACGACTGACGACTATTCGTCACGTCTTTATGATGTAATTCAGGATCAGCGACGGCGGCATGTTCTGGTGCGCGGTGCCGGAGCCGGCTCCTTGAGTGTTCAAGGCCGCGATGACGGCGTTCGCCGCCGCAGATGGCGAGGCGCTTTGCGTGCCGCCGCTGACGACGTAATTCGCCGCTTCGACACCACCGGCTCCATCCCCTTGTTGCTGCCGGTGCGCATGCGACGCCAATTGCGCCGTGGTCAGCGTCACCGTCTCCGCGCCGCCCGCAGCCGCCAGCGCGTTGCCGTCGATGCCGGAGCCGGCGGTGGTGACGCGGTTGGCGTCGGACGAGTTCATGTCGTCGCGGCCGAAGGCCGCGCGGCCGCGCAGGTCGGGGACGTTGAAGGTGGTCGAGCCGTCGCCGGCGCCGTAGGTGACGCCGATGACGGCGAACAAAGCCGCGAACGTCGTTCGGCTGATCGCCTGGCCGGCGCAGTATTTCCAGCCGCTCGGTTCGGTCGAACCGGCATAGGGCATGACGGCCCCGGCGGGCACGGACACGATGCCGGTCAACGCCGAACCGTCGCCATTCGCGGGCAGCAAGTCGCCGGAACCCGCCGCCGCGTTCTTGACCGCCGCCGTGCCGAGGCCGAGCAGATTGAGGCCGCGGATATCGTCGATGATCGAGTTGGCGATGACGGTGGTCGAGGTCGCCAGCGTGACGCGGGCGATGGGCGCCTTGCCGGCCGGAATCGCCGGATCGGCGGGCGACGCCGCTTCCGCGCCGGTGGCGACGCCGACAACGCCGGTGGCGCGATCGACATGGACGATATCCTTGCGCGGGTTCGCGGTGGGCGCGGCGATCGTGGCCGTCGACTGCGCCGCCACTTCGGTCAGCGCGGACCCGCCGGCGAAAATGTGCCCAGCGTCCACGCGCACCGTCATGTTGGGCGAAGACTGTTCGTGGGCCGCGAAGGCGCCGGCCAGGCGCAGAAACGCGGCGAAGGCGGCGTCGATGTTGAGCGGGTAAGCGGTCCCGCTTTGCGTGGTGTAGTTGGGCTGGACGAAGGTGGAGACGGTCATGGGTTATTGGTTCCTCGCTGATTCACCACCAAGGCACCAAGGCTCCAAGGCACCAAGCTGGTTTCTTGGCGCGCACGCGCGCCAGTCCGTTTTCTTGGTGGCTTTGTGTCTTGGTGCTTAATGTCGCCGATCACGACCCGAGCGCCTGCCAGTTGATGGACCCGGCGGCGCCGGCGCCGGCGGCGTCGAACAGCCGGGCGGTGAAACCGGTGGCGGTGACGCTATCGGCGACCCCGATCAGGGCGGAGCTACCCAGCGGCGTCACCTGGACATTCGGCGGGAAAAAGAACCGCCGGGCGAAAACGATGGCCGTGCCGCCGGAGCCCACCGCGACGCCCTGCCCACGTTCGTCGTCGCGCACGGGCGCGTCAGCGGTGGGCGTGAAGCCGCTGACATAGGCGTTGCCGAGCGCCGGCTGGAGCTTCAACTTGGTCTTGACCCGCCGCGCGGCGACGGTGCCGATGGTCCACGGCTCGAAGCCGTCGTAGGAACCGGCCTCGAGGCGGTAGTCGATTTCGAGCGAGGGAGACGGCGAGCCGGCAACGACGCCCCGCCCCAGCGCTGCCGCGGATGTGGCGAAAACGCGGAAGGACGAATCGAACCCGGCGTCGATCTCCGGCGCTTCGTAAGTGCATAGCGCCTTGGGGTAGGGCACGAACTGCTCGAACAGTTCGGCGTTGGTCATCTGGTTCGCCGCCGTGGTGGATTCGGGAATCAGCACGCCGGTCCAGTGCTTGACGAAATCGACTTTCGTCCCCAGCCAATCGGGCGCCTGCTGGGCCAAGGCGATGACGGTGTTAAAATTGCCCACCGCGAGGGTGGAGGTGGCGGCGGTGGCGGATTCGTTGCCCGACGTGTCGCGCGCCTTGATGGCGAAGAGCCAATTGCCCGGCGGCACGGCCGCCGTGGTGATTTGCGTTCCCCGCGTCGCTTGCGTCAGTTCGGTCATCGCCGACCAGGGCGCGCCGGCCAGGCCGTAGCGGATCGAATAGCCGGCGATGTCGAGGTCGGCCACCGCCTGCCAGCGGAACACCACCAAGGCGCCGTTGGGGGCGGCGGTAAAACCGGTCGCGTCGCTGGGCGGCGCCGTCTTGCCCGCCACCACGTGGTTGGCCACCGTCACCCAGGCGCTGGACGCGCCGATGGCGTTGACGGCGCGCAGACGCACGTCATAGGCGGCGCCATCCTGCACGTCGAGGATATAGGCCGAGGTGGCGTCCCCGGCGGCGAACTCCGAGGGCTGCCAAGCGGCATCGGCGGACTTCTTGTGCTGAACCTCGATGCGCCCGCCCGAGGCGACAAACGCGTCCGCCGGCGCGGACCAGGAGACGCGAATGCGGCTGAACACCGTGCCGTCGCGCCGCAAGTAGAGTTGCGCCGTTCCGGACGCCAGCGTCACGGCGGTCGGCGGCGCGACCAGGAAGGGGCTGGGAAGCTGGGTGTTGGGCGCCGGATCGCCGATCAGCGCGTCGGTGGCCGACCAGGCGTAGGCGGCCGCCGCTTCCTCCTGCAACACCAGATCGACGCCGCCGTCCTCGGAGAGACGCCATTCGACGACGCGAAATTCCTTGTTGATCCAGCCGAGACGCGCCAACGAGAGCTGCACCACGTCCCATACGGCGAGGCGCAAGGCGGTGAGCTTGGCGGGAAACTCCACCACCATGCCCTGGCGGCTTTTCTCCAGATGCAGTTTGGCCAGGCGCTGGGCGCGCGTCGCCTCGGCGGTGAACGGCAGCTCGACATCGCGGAAAATGCGCTGCCCGCCGTCTTCGCTCTCATAGGCCGCCTTGGTCACCGGTGCGAACTCGGTGGGCTGCCAGGCTTGCGCCGGATCGACGAAGCTGCCGCGCACGGCGTTGGCGAGTTCGCGCCGCGGCGGGCGCGGACGAAGCTTGAGCGGGGCGCGCAAATCGCGTTCGCTCAGCGTCGCCGTCGCCGCGGTCGCGGCGCCGGCAAAGAGACGGTAGCGGCCCTGCTGATAGATCAGCACGCCTCCGCAGGCGCTCAGGAGCTGTTCCATGATGTCGATGGGCTTGAGGTCGAGATCGACGACGCCGCCGCAGACATAGCGGCCTTGCGCCTTGCGCGTCAGGGTGTGCGTCCCCGATCCGGCGGAACCGATATCGATGGCGATCCCCGCCAGCGCGTTGGCGTAGGTCGAGGCCAGTTTGACGCGCGTGCGCTGGGCGGCGGGCGACGCCGGAATGACAAAATAATCGGCGCCGGCGGACACCCCCGAGGGCAAGGCGCCAGTGGAGGCGACCCAAACCTTGTCGCCGCGCTCCAACCTGGCGGCGGCGGCCAGGTCGAGCGCATCGTTCGGCGCATCGGCGGTGACCACGACGGCGGCCTCGGTCAGCGCCACCATTTCGTCGCAGATATTCGCGGCGGCAATGAAGCTTGCGTCGTCGATCTCGGCCGCAGCGGCGCCAAGCCCGAAATCGGCGGTGAGATAGTCGCGCACGCAAAGCGCCGGGTTGCACGACCAGCGCGTTCCGCCGTCGCGGGGGTCGAGAATCTTGCGTCCGCGGACCACCGCCTTCACGTTCGGCAATCCCGTCGGCCAGGTTTCCGCCGACCATTGCAGGCGCACATAGGCGTAGGCGACGCCCTGCAGGCGGTGCGCCGACGTCCACTCGGGCACTTCGGCCACCAGATCGCTGTCCGCCACTTGGCCGGCGGCGCCAAGCCGCCGATTCACCCGCTGAAAGCCGGCGAAGCGCGCGTCGGTCGAAAGCTGATCGTTGAAATAGAGATCGTCGATGGCCGCGACCTCGTGGGCGGCCAAGGGCACCACGAGATGCAGATATTCCTTGGCGGCGCCGGTGGAGGCGGCGAAGAGCAGAGGCCCGGAACTCATCGCCTCGCCATAGATCACGCGCCTGACGCCGATGGCGGTGCGCACCATTTCGGTGCGCTCGCGGGCCTGTACCCCAAGCGCCGGGGCGGCGCGGCGCCCGGCGCCGACGGCGGCGAGCCGGCCGGTGACCAGTTGCCCGGCCACCGCGATGGCGGCGTTGAACAGTACCGTGCCGAGGGAAAGCGTCGTGCCGACCACCGCCGCGCCCAAGGCGGCGCTGGCGACGGAGGCGCCGACGGCGACAATGACCGGGGGCATCTACACTCTCCACGCCCGCCGCGCCAAGCCTGGCGCAGAATTCACATCTGTGATTTTCAAACGAATGCCGTGAGCGCCCAAACCGAGTGAAATCGGCGACGCTACGGCGGCGAAGTAAATTTCACATTGAGTCAAAATCAAGCGGAATCCTCCGTTCGCCTGGGAATCGCCCAAGGCGTTTCTACCTTACGTTTAAATTTTGAGAGTTAGCCGGAGGCTGTCAGAATCGAAGTGCAATATTCCGGTAAGTTAATCTCGACGGCGGTGAAAAAGAGCTTGGAGAGAGCGAGCGACGAATACCAATCCACCAAACACAATAAATGCGTAGCCCGTCCAGTACATAGCCACGCTGCGCGCATAAACGTGCTCTTCGGCCCCAAAGCGGGCGACGCTGATTCCGAAACTCACCAGTAAAAACGCAGCTACAAGCTCGGTGGCGCCAGCCTTTATCAGCGCCTCAAATCCTCTGGCAAGCAGATCCGAAAGCAGGTCCATTGCGCGTCATGAACTGTTGGCGTTCAATATTCTTTTCCCAATCGCGAGAGCGACGAACGCGATCGCTGCCGATCCGGTCATTACCCAGAACGGTACTGCTCCCGGCTCGAACAAGGAGACCACAATTGCAATCACCATTGCAGCCAACGACGCGAATGTGATCGCTCCGAGTAAAGCCATATATTTGCGTCGTTCCTCGGTCCGGCGAGCAGGCTGTTCGCTGCTAGTGGTATCTCGATATTTACCCACCGGAAACCACGCAAAATTTCCCAATGTAGGAGCGTTGAACGTGCCGCCGGCAACACCAACTCCGACAATTTGCCCTCGAAAATTGGAATAAGCGTTAACCGGTGGGCAAATTCGTATTTCGTGAAATGGTACTGCCGAGACTGGTTTAATTGCCGCTGTCATCTGAGCCATGGAGCTACCTTTTGAAATCTGGCGATGCTGACGATCCTGCATCGTCGATCCGATATCTTTTTCGCTGATCCTCAGGCATGGCCGTCAATAATTTTAGTAAATGGACGGCAATTTCGCGCGCATGGTCCGGGCGAAGGAGGATTGTCACCTCCTTAGATTTCGACAAATCCGATTGAATATCGGATGGCCCGATCTGCCTAATGCCCTCACCTTCGCGGACGGCTTCAAAAGTTTCGGAAACGGGTGATAAATCCTTCCTTGTCATTACCACGGCAATTGTTGTTCCGAGTCCGTCCCCTAGGACAGAAATCGTTGCTCCATCCGCTACTAGAACACGGTGCTCTCTGGCATCGCGGAATTGAACTGTATGAGTTAGTGCGGCGCTGGACATGTTGGGCCTCCCCACACGGGCCGAATAATAGATTGAAGTGCTCGGTCCCGGCAAGGAGGCTATCCCCGTCCAAATTCAAACTCTCCACGCCAGCCGCGCGGCATCGAGCGGCAGAAAGATCACGCCGTCGGGACCGGCGGCGGCGAGGCCCGCGCCGACCACCACGCCAGTGGCGGCGCCCGTGCTCGTATCGACCAGGACCACGTCGCCGCGTTGCGCGCAGGCGGGGTTGGCTAGCGGCGCGCCCAGCGCCGCCGTCCACGCTCCCGCCAGCGCCTCACCTTTTCGGTTCGTAGGGGCGGGCTTGAAACCCGCCCGTACACCCGCCCCTACCGTGCGCCGTAGAATCGCGTACGCGCCGCGCGCGCAGGCGTAGCGCCCTCGGAACGCCGCCGCCGGATCGGCGCCGGTCATGGCGCGCACGCAATCGGCGGCGAACAGCGCGCAATCCTGCTGGCCCCAGGCAAAGGGACGCGCGCGCGCCGCCTCGATGCACGCCAGGAGGCGCTCGGGCCAATCATCGAAGCGAGTCACGCCCGCCCCCATACCAATTCCTTCTCCACCATCTGCGGCGCGAACTGGCAACCGAGATCGCCGGGAAAACGTTGCTGCTGGTCGGCGTCGGTGTAGCGGCTGACGCGCGGGCGCTCCCAATCGGCGAGACGCGATTCGACCCGCACCACGATCTCGCCACTCTCGCCCATCACCATGGGCATGTCGTCCATGCGTCCCTGGAACAGCAGCACCGGGTCGGCGACGATGGCGTGCTGGGAATCGAGGAAGCCAAGCCAGACGCGCGCGGCGCGGCCCTGATAGTGCTCGCCCAAGGCGATGGCGATGTGTTCGGCGGTCACGCCGGAGAGCTTCAGCGTCATGGCGTAAGCCTGCAGCTCCACGCCTTCCTCGACGGGCGAAATCTCGGCCAGCCGGCCGAGGCCGAGGAAATCCAGCGCCCCACCGCCAGGGTCGAAGCGGAGCGTCATGGGGGTTGAGTTCGCGCGCACGAAACCGGAGGCGAAATCGAGCTCGACGGCGAAGAAGGGCCGCACGATCTCGGCGGCGGCAGCCGCCGAGGCGCCAGCCGTGAGCGGGCGGCTCATGCGAAACTCTCGACGGCGGAAAAGCCGAGGCCAAAGACGCCGAACTGATCGACATCCCACGCCGCCTGGGCGTCGTCGGCGAGGCGCATGACGCAGGTGGCGGCGGTAACGATGACGCCCGCGTTGTTGGCGGGGCTGGTGCGGATAGGCGGCTCCAGACCCAGACCGCACTTGCCGGCGCCGTCGCTGTCCGCGTCGGCGGTGAGAAGGTGAAGCTCGCGGCCGGCGCCGGCATCGAAGGCCACGTAATCGCCGGCCTTCAGAATCCCGGCGACGCTGGCGGTCCAACCCTTGGTCGCCAGAATTGTTCCGACTTGCGCGGCTCCGTCCACTTGCGGCGCTCCGGTTGCCATGCCGCGTGGCGTGCGGCCGTCGGGATCGCCGGCGTAAAAGCGCCCGGCGCCGCCGCGTGCCTGCGCCAGAAAAGCGAGCCACGCCGCCGCTTGGGCGCGCTTCATGGGCGGCAGGGTGAATTCCGCCGCCCAGCGGGCGCCGGGCAATTCCAGCGTCTGCACGCTGCGGTCAAGCGGCGAGACGAAGGTTTGCGTGTTCGAGAGCAGGCGGAAGCGCGAGCGCGCGAAGGCCGG
>CAZIVY010000169.1:0-6391 GCA_964542505.1 uncultured Rhodospirillaceae bacterium | reverse complement strand
AAGAAAAAGATGCATCGCCACCATGGCGGCGAGTTTCACCCGCCGCGCGTTGTCCGCGTGCGCGGGCTCGGCGAGGACAAGGTTGTGATGATAAACCAGCTCGCGGCAGGTTTCGCGGCAGGCGTTGAAGCTCGGCTCGCCGCCCGCGCCTTGCCGATGCAGCGCCAGCAGGCGGAACCCTTCGCGCGTTCCGTCCGTGGGCGCCAGTCCACGGCCGACGATCCAATGTTCCAGCACTTCTTCGCCAAGCCGCAGCAGTTCTCCCGCGGCGGCGGGCGGCGCGCCGGGCGGCGGAGCCGCCCTCATCGTAACGTTTGGCGCGCCCTGCACGCTTTGCATGACCAGCGCGCCGGGCGCGCCGGGCGTCGCCGCCAGCGCCTCGATGCGCGCCTCGATGTCGGCGAGCGGCCTCATGCCAGGCCCGCCTCGCGCAGCAGCGCGCTTGAATCGGAGACGTTTTCATGCACGCCGAGCTTGCGCGGGCTGACCCCCAGCGCCAGGCCGAGCAATTGGGTGAAATAGAGAATCTTCGGCGTCGTCTTGATGTTGAACCTGGTTTCGGCCCGCACCTGGTGCATCTCCAACCCGCTGTGGCAGGTGGGGCATTCGGTGGCGATGACGTTGGCGCCGCACGCTTCCGCCGCGCGCAGAAGGTTGAGCACCAGCTTGGTCGAGGTGTCGGAATCGGAGAGCGTGTGCGCGCCGCCGCAACAGGCGGTCTTCAGCGGGTACTCGACGATCTCGGCCCCGGCGGCGCGCAACAGATCGTCCATGAAGTGCGGCTGGCTGGTCGATTCCGATTCCGGCCCCTTGTCTTTTTCAGGGAAGATGTGGCGCGGGCGCGTGTACATGCAGCCATAGTAGTTGGCGATCTTCAGGCCCTTGAGCGAGTGCTTCACCCGCGCGCGAATGCCGTCCTCGCCGATGGCGCCCTTGATCCAGTCGAGCGCGTGGATGGTTTCGACCCCGCCGGCGCGGTAGGTGGAGTGGCCGGCCTTGGCCGACAGCTTTTCGTTGACGGCGATGGTGGCCGGGTCGTGCGCCAGGTCGTGCTCGGCTTTCTTCAGGTTGTGGTAGCACCCGTTGCAGGGCGCCATGACCACGTCCATGCCCATGTCCTCGTGCGCGATCGCCATGTTGCGGGCCGAGAGATAGGTTTGCAGCTTGGGGTCGATGTTCTTGACCTCCATGGCGCCGCAGCAGTTCCAGTTCTTGATTTCCACCAGTTCGAGCCCGAGCTCCTTGCCGATGGCCTTGGTGGAACGGTTGTAGGCGTGGCCGGTGCCTTCCAGCGCGCAGCCCGGGTAGTACGCGACCTTGCCGTATTTGCCCGTGCCCATGACGCCTCCTCAACCCTCGGGACCAAGGCCGAGCGCGCGCCGGTCGGCGGACTTGCGCTCGGCGACATATTCGTTCAGCGCCGCGCGCGCGCGCGCCCAGCCGCGCGTGCGCGGCCGCCACACCGCCGCCAACGCCATGCGCAGCCCGAACAGGATCGGCAGCCGCCGCGCCACGCGCCGCGCCATTTCCACCAGCCAGTCCTGCATCAGCGGCTGGCCGGTGCGGCGGAAGAATCCGCGGATGACGCGCCCCTCCTCGATCTTGCCGGTGGCGAACACCTGCTCGGCGAATTCCTCGTCGAATTCCCGCGACGGGGACTTCGGGCCATGGCCCTTCAGTTCGACCCAATGGGCGAGCGCCTTCATCACCCCTTCCGGCTCCACGTCGCGCGGACAGGCATAGGTGCATTTGTGGCAGGACACGCACTGCCAGATGATGTCCTTGTCGCGCAGCAATTCCGCTTCCATGCCCGTCCGCACCAGATAGATCCAGAAGCGCGGATTGAAGTCGGGATTGATCGCGTTCACGGTGCAGGAATTGGTGCACGAGCCGCACTGCCAGCAGCGATGGACGAATTCCCCGCCCGGCAGGGCCGCGATTTCGGTTTCCAGATTTTCGTTGTAGTCGGATACCACGCGCGATTCGATGAACGTGCTCCAGTGCCCGGAAACGTCCACGCCGTCCAGCACCAGCTTGTCGTGGGTCACCAGGTTTTCCGGCCGGATCAGCGATTTTTCGTGGATCGGCATGGTTTCAATGCGGCCTTTGGGTTTCGGCGGGCGCGGGCGCGGGCGCGGGCGCGCCCACGGGCGCGCGGCCATCCAGGCCCAGCATGCGGCGGGTAAAGAGGCCCGGCTCGTCCTCGCTGTTGAAATCGGAGCGCAAATAGGATCCGCCCTGCGCCGCGACATACTCGCCGTAAACCTGGGCGCACAGCGCGTCGACATAGAACGGCACGTCGCGGAAGACGCCGTTGGCCGCCAGAAACTCGGACAGTTCCTCGCGCAGCGTCAGAAAGGTGACGTAGGTGTCGGGCGCCGCCAGGCGCTGGCGGTCCACGTCCTCGCCGAACCAGATTTCACGCAGCACTCCCGAATTGGCGGCCGCGTCCCAAACCCAGCGCGACATCAACGGGTATTGTTCGGGTCGGGTGAAGTGCAGCACCTCGGCGGCGAGGTCGCGCACCCAACGATGCTGGGCGTCGGCGGGAAAGCGCGCCACAAAGGCCGCCATGCGCGAATCGGCGGTGGCGGTGTCGCCGGCCCCCTCCACCAGTTCGGCCAGCGCCGCCTGCAGCGTCGGAAACGAATCGGCCCCCAGCCAGCGCGCGGCGCGCCGGCGCACCGGGGCGATGAACGCGCACACCTCCCCCGCCTCCGCCAGCTCCAGCGGCCGGCCTTGGCCGAATTTTTCCTGGAACAACGCGGCCTTCAGCCCCAGCGCGGCCACCAGCCGCTCCACCCCGCCCATGGCTTCGCAGCCGCCGAGCAGCGCCTCGAAGCTCTGTTTCAGCCGTGGGCCGCTAAGGTCCAGCGTCGGCTTCGCCACCATCGCCGCCGGCGGCGGCGTTCGCGAAAAGAAGCGCATGGCCTTCACGCGGCGGCGACGGCCGCGCCGCCCCGCAGCGAGGCCAATGCGGCGAACGCGGCCGCCTGGCCCTGGGCGATCGAATCGTCGATGGTTTCCGGGCCGGTCGCCGCGCCGGCGACGAACACGCCCGGGCGCGAGGTGCCGCCGTTGGCGGTGTAGCTGCTCGCCTTGGCGATGTGGCCGTGCTTTTCCAGTTTCACGCCGAAGATCGACGACAGCAGCAGATTATCGACGTTCGGGTCCATGCCGATGGCATGCACCACCATGTCGAAAGGTATGGTGATCGGGCGCTTCACCAGCGTGTCCTCGCCCTTGACGATCAGCTTCTTGCCGTCGGAGGTCACCTCGGCGATGCGCGCCTTGATGTACTTGACCTTGTGCTGCTCCTGGCTCTCCCAATAGTACTGCCCCTCGTAGAGTCCGAAGGTGCGGATATCCATGTAGTAGATGTAGACGTGGCAGTTGGGCAGTTCCTCGCGAATTTCCATCGCCAGGTTGATCGACACGGTGCAGCAGATTTTCGAGCACCATTCGCGCCCGATCTGGCGGTCGCGCGAGCCGACGCAAAGCAGGATGGCGACGCGCTCGGGCTTGCGCCCGTCGGAGGGGCAGCGCACGCCCTTGCCCGACGAAAACATCTGCTCCACCTGCGTCGTCGTCACCACGTCGGGAAAGGTGCCGAAGCCCCATTCCGGCTTGTTCACCGAATCGAAATGGGTGAAGCCCGTGCACAGGATCGCGGCTCCCGCCTCGACGTTTGAGCCGTCGGAAAGCGTGGCGCGGAAACGCTTAGGCTCGCCCTCGAAGGCGTTCACTTTCGTCTTCAGCTTTTTTTCGACCGCGGACGCGCCCTCGACGCGCCCCACCATGGCGCCGATGGCGTCGCGCGCCCATTCGCCCGACGGCACCAGTTTGGCGTAGCCCGAAAGGATCGGCGCCCCGCCCAGGCGGTCTTCCTTTTCCACCAGCACCACGCGCTGGCCCATTTGCGCCAGCGCATGCGCCGCGCTCAAGCCGGCGGGGCCGCCGCCGGCGATGAGAACCGGCAGCGTCATTTGTGGCAGCCGGGACCCGAGGTGATGGCGAGCCTGGGGTCGTAAAGGGTGTCGGGCTTCCCCGTTTGGATTTGCTTCAGATAGTCCTCGAACTCCACCTTGCGCGCCTTCCAGTCGATGCCGATTTTTTCCAGCAGCGCCTCCACCGGCGAGGCGTGCCAGTGCAACTGCGCGATCTTGTAGGGATGCGCGCCGCAGGCCAGGGCGGCGAACTGGCAATCGGCCATGACCGCCAACTCGACCGCGTTGGCGCCGGCCTTGCTGATCCACTGGTTCTTGTCCAGCGTGGTGATGCAGCCGGTGTCGTGGCCGATCATGACATCGGCGCGCGCTTCCTCGACCGCCACCCGGATCTTGCGGTCGATGGCGAAGGAGCGGGTGAATTCGCGCTCCGAGATGATGTGGCGGAAGCCGAAGCCGCAGCAATCGTACCAGGTGGAATAGTCGATGACCTGGCTGCCCAGCTCCTGCATCAATCCGGTGGATACGGCGACGCGGTTGCCTTCGAGAATCGAGTCGTCGTAGATCGCGTCCTCCGGCACCATCTTGTAGACGTGGCAGGCGGGATGGATGGTGGCGCGCACTTGCGAACAGTCGATCTCCTGGATGTTGCGCACCGCGCCGCGCATGACGTGCAGCCATTCGGAGTAGTGGACGATTTCTTCCGGGATCAGCAGCTTGCCGTCCACCAGCCGGCCGAGCTTGCCGAGAATCTTGCGCACCCGCTCGCGCAGCTCCGCCGAATGCAGCAGATAGCCGCGAATTTCCTTGTAGTTGCCGAACGAGGTCCCGCAATGGACCAGCGGATAGAAATGCGCGTCGGGCAGGCCTTGGGCGCGGCTCGATACATAGGCCTGGTGGAAGTTGCGCAGGAAAACCGCCGCCAGGCTTTCCAGGTTGCCGATGCCGGAGCCGTGGTAGTTCCACGCCGTGCATGACGTCTGGTCGGTTTCGTCCAGGTAGCTGACGTTCAGTTTGTTCATCAGCCACAGCAGCGAGGTCGGGTAGCCGGGAATATTGCCGCACTGGCCGCACGACTTGTGGTGCCAAAGCTGCGTGGTGGGGATTTTCTTCTCCCACCCGTAAAGGGTGCGGGCGATGACCGGCTTGTGAACCTCGGACACGCGGTGGACGACGATCTCGCCGTCTTTCTCCAATTGCCACATGATGTCGCGGACGTCTTGCACCCGCTCCTTGCCGGTGAGCATGGAGCGGCGGTCCACCCGCGCCTCGACCCACGACGTGGCCCTTTGCGCCTCGGTGGCGCTGAGCTTCGCGTCCTTCCATTCCGCGCCGTGTCCGGTCAGGTGACCGCCAGGATTGTCTCGTGTGGCCATGTTCGTTCTCTCCTCGCGGTTATGCGTCGGTTTCCTGCTCGTCCAGCCATTCTTGATAGTCGTCGCGCTTGTCGGCCATGATGTCGGTGATGACGTCGAACAGGTTCTCGTCGATGGTTTCGAGCTGCTTCAACACCCCGGTTTCTTCCCAGATGGTGTAGAGTTCCACCGACGTCTTGAGGTTGACCTCCCAGGCGGTCTTGGTGGTGTGCAGCGTCGGCATCGGAATCGCCTTGCGCAGCAGCGCCAGCGGCGCGTCAACCTTGGAAACGTTGGGACCCCAATCGGGGAAATGCTCGCGGGTGATCATGTCCGGCGCCAATTGGTTGCCGGTGGAAATCAGCTTCAGCATGACGCGGCTGAAGGGGCGCAGCACGTCCTGCGCCGATTTCATCCCGTGCTTGATCGCCACCTCGCGCATGATCATGATCAACCCGCCGGGCGAGTTGTCGAACGGGCAGCGCGCGGCGCAGGTGTAGCACTGGGCGCAGGCCCAGATTTTTTCCTGCATCGCGTCGTAGACGCCCTCGAGATTTTCGGTCCACAGCAGTTGCACGATTTCGCGCGGCGAAAAGTCGTAATAGTGCGCCGCCGGGCAGGTCGCGGTGCAGATGCCGCAATTCAGGCAGCCGTTGAGCTCGTGGTCGAAGCGCATGTCGGCCTGGATGTCCTGGAAGATTTCCTCCAGCTTCGCCCGCGGCAGCGTCGGGCGGTCCGACAGCGGATCGCCGATATATTGCTGGACGCGCGTGCTGACGGGCGAGGACATCAGTAGGTCAGCACTTTGCAGTCGCCTTCCATCACTTCTTCGATGACATGGGCGCCGCCCACGATTCCCTCGCACTCGGGAATGAGGTCATCCTTGGTCATGTCGAAGAGATCGAGATTGGGCGAACAGCAATAGAACTTCACCCCGGCGCCATGCGCGTCCTTGATGAAATCGTAGACCGTCTTCGGCGACCCCGGCTTGACGTAAAGCTTCTCCGCCACGCCTTTTTTCATCAACTGGCCGGAAGTGGCGGTGCACACCACCTCGACGTCGTAATCCATGGCGGCGGCGACGGTCGC
>CAZIVY010000168.1:0-4292 GCA_964542505.1 uncultured Rhodospirillaceae bacterium | reverse complement strand
GGGCGCTCCTCAAGATGAGGAAAGCCATGAAAACGCCTCATGGTGAGGAGGCCGTGTCAGCGGCCGTCTCGAACCATGAGGCCGCAACCTGCCAAATGCGATTGCCTTGCATCGAGGGGGAGGGGGAAATTTCTGGGTTCCATTCAGTTTTCCCGCCCCCCTCGTGGGGAAGGGAAGCTTCATTTGATTTTTCCTCCTCCCTTGCGGGGGAGGGCGGGGTGGGGGGTGCGTCGAGCATTCCGATTTCCCGCGCTACCGGTCCATGACCGTGTCCGGCGCGCCGCCGTCGTCGGGCAGCGGCCCGCCAAGCAGAATGCCGGTGAGCCGGTCGGCGAGCGCCAGGGCGAACACCAGCGTGCCCACCGCCATGCCGAGCTGTGGCAACCACAGCGGCACCGGCACCAGCCCCTGGCTCAAGTCGTTAAGCCGCCAGGAAACGACGGCCATCTTGACACTGTAAAACGCCAGATATCCCGCCAGCAGCAGGCCAATGCCGTGGCACCAGATTTCCATCGCCCGCCGCGCCCCGCCGGCAAGGCGCCCGACCACCATGGTCACGCGGATGTGCTCGTTGGCGCCGAAGGCATGGGCGAAGGCGAGGAAGGCCGATGCCGCCATGCAGTAGCCGGCAAATTCGTCGAGACTGCGGGTCACGTAGCCGAAAATGCCGCTGCCCACCCCGGCCAGGATGAGCAGCGCCATGGCGATCATGAACATCCCGGCCAGGAATCCGCAGCCGAGATAGAGCCGGTCGAGCGCCCGGCGGAGCACGTGCCCGCGCCTTGGCCCGCGCGCGGTTTCAGCCGCCGACCAACGCTACTTGCGATAGGCCTCGATCATCGCGGCGCCGTCGGCGCCGGCCTTCTTGACCCATTCCTCGGCCATGATCTTGCCGATGCCGCCGAGGTCCGCTTTCAGCGCGGCGCTAGGCGCCTGAACCTTCATGCCGTTCTTGGCCAAGGTCTCGATGGCTTCCTTGTTGACCCGCTGGCTATCGGCCCAGCCAGCGGATTCGGCCTGCTTCGCCGCGGCGACCAGCGCGTCCTGGGTGGGCTTGTCGAGTTGATCGAAGGCCGCCTTGTTCACCGCCACCATGTTCTTCGGCAACCAGGCCTGGGTGTCGTAGTAAAACTTGATCTGTTCCCAGACCTTGGAATCGACGCCGGTGACGCCGGACGTAATCATGGAGTTGACCTTGCCCGTCGCCAGCGCCTGGCTCAATTCCGCCGCCTGCACGGTGACCGGCTGCGCCTTGATCAATTCGCCGATGCGCTGGGTCGCGGCGCTGTAGCTGCGCCAGTTCAGGCCTTCCATGTCCTTGAGCGAGTTGATCTCCTTGTTGGCGTAAAGACCCTGCGGCGGCCACGGCACCGTGAACAGCAGCTTCATGCCCTGCGCATCGAGCATCTTCTCGACAAAGGGCCGCTGGGCGTCGGCGAGCTTGCGCGCCTGGGCGTAATCGAAGGCCAGGAACGGCACACCGTCGGCCTCGAACAGCGGGTTCTCGTTCGCCAGCAGCACCATCAGCACCTCGCCGATCTGCGCCTGGCCGGTTTGCACGGCGCGCTTGATCTCGGGCGCCTTGAACAGCGAGGCGCCGGGGTGCACGGTAATCAGCAACTTGCCGTTCGTCGATTGCTTCACCGCGTCGGCGAATTTCTGGATATTGGCGCTATGGAAATTGCCCACCGGATAGGCGGTCGGCAGGTCCCATTTGGTTTGCGCCGCGGCGCCGGCGGCGGACACGCACGCGGCGAGACCCGCCAATATCGCGAAATGACGCATATATCCCTCCCTTTTCGGCCTGGTGCGGCCACTGTTCCCGGGGTCAAATTTGGACCGAAGCGGCGGCAATTGCAACCGGCGGACACTTGGTGGCGGGAGTGATATAGAGTCGCCGCCATGACGCGAAGCATTGCCGTATTGACGCTCGCCCTGCTGGCATGGACGGCGGCGCCCATCGCCGGCGCCGCCGATTCGCCGTCGGCCGAATTGAGCCGGCCATTCAGCTACGTCGCCACCGATTGGGCCCGCCTCCTCGACCGGGCCGAGCAGCAGTTGACGGGATTTCAGGTCACTCTCGACCAGATCGAGGAGTTGCGCGAACGCCTTGCCAGCGTCAAGGCCGAGGCGGAAGCGGTGCGCAAGCAGGCGCTTGCCGACGCGGCGGCGAACAAGAAACTGTTCGACGCCTTGGGGGCCCTGCCGGAACCCGGCCAGCCGCCCGAAGCCGAAAACATCGCCGCCCAACGACGCCAACTCGGCGAGGAAGCCGGGCTTTTCGCCGCTCGCGCGCAGCAGGCGGAGTTTGCCGCCGCCCGCGCCGCCCGGCTTCTCGAACTCGCCGCCAAGGCGGCGCGCGAGTCCGTCGCCCGCGCCGTGCTCGAAAGAGGCTATTCGCCATTTGGCTGGACGCTGTGGAGCAAGGCCTGGGAAGGCCTGACGCCCCTGGCCGCCGCATTGCCGCGGATGACCGCCGAGTGGTGGCGGAATCAGGGGGCGGTCGCCAGCTTTCCCTGGCCGACGCTGCTGATCGTCACCTTGGCGGTGGTTGGCGTCGGCGTGCCGGCCGGGCGCTGGCTCAGGCGGCGTTACGGTCGCTCGCCCGACCGGACCCCGCCCAGCCCCCGCCAGCGGGTGGCGGCAACCTTGGTGGCGAGCTTCGGCCCCGCTTTCCTGCCCACTCTTCTCATCGGCGGATGGTTCGCGGTGTTGGACCACTCCGAGCTCAATGTCGGAGCGTTCGGCAACATCATTGGCGGCATGGCGTTCGTCGCCGCCGCTTATCTGATGTTCACCGGGCTGACGCGGGCGGCCCTGGCCCCGTCGAACGCCGAATGGCGCCTGGTGCCTATTGTCGACGCCAGCGCGCTTGCACTGGCGCGAATTCTCGGCCGCATGGGGTTGTTCCTTGCACTTGGCGCGCTTGCCGCGGTGGTGGGCGGGGCGACGGGTAGCGTCACCGCCGATCTGCGCGACGCTTTTTCGTTCCTCTTCCAAGGCGGCATCGGCATCTATCTGCTTGAGCTCACGCGGCGCAACCTGTGGCGCGGCCAAGCACCATCCGACGACAAGCTCGATGCGCCCGGCAGCGACACTGCCCGGCCTATTGATAGCGCGCGAAGCGCGCGGGGCGGCGACACCGCCGGGCCTAGTGATAGCGCGCGAAGCGCGCGGGGCGTACAGGGCGCGCCGGGCGGCTGGCTGATCGTCAGGCTGGCCGTTCGACTGCTGGCCTTCGGCGCGTTGGCCGCACTGTTGGGGGCCTATTACAATCTCGGCGAGTACCTGACCCAGTCGCTTCTGCTGTCGGGCTTTACTCTTGCCGGCTATGCGCTGCTGCGTTTGTCATTGCGCGAGATCGTGGCCGCATTCGGCGACAGCAACCGCGAAATCGCCATCGCCTTGCGCCGCGTCTTGTCCGGGGCCGACGATGGCCGGCGCATCCCCTTCTGGATTGGACTTGCCTTGCAGGCCCCCCTTGCCGCCGGCGCCGCGACGCTGCTGCTGCTGGCTTGGCGGGTGCCGTGGCGCGTGGTGGCGGAGATGCGCGACGCCATGGCCCGCGGCGTCACCATCGGCGGGGTTACCCTATCGCTCGCCGGCATTGCCGCCTCGGTTTCGGCATTCGTGCTCGCGCTGGTTGTCACCCGCCTGATCCAGCGCGGCGTACGCCATCGCATTCTGCCGCAGACCAGCCTGGATGCCGGCGTCCGCCACTCCATTGTCGCCGGCATCGGTTATGTGGGCATTGTCGTCGCCCTGGTGGCGGCGGTGGCGGCGCTCGGCCTCGATCTCACCAACTTCGCCCTGATCGCCGGCGCGTTGTCGGTGGGCATCGGCTTTGGCCTGCAAAACGTGGTGAGCAATTTCGTCTCCGGCCTGATCCTGCTGATCGAGCGGCCGGTCAAGGTGGGCGACAGGGTCGTGGTCGGCGGCAAGGAAGGCCATGTGCGGCGCATCAATGTGCGGGCGACCGAAATCGAGACCTCCGAGCGCGCCACGGTGATCATCCCCAATTCCGAGTTCATTTCGACCGCCGTCACCAACTGGACGCACCGCGACCGGTATGGCCGCGCCGAGGTCATGGTGGGAGTCGCCTACGGCTCCGACCCGGAAAAAGTGCGCGATATCCTCATCGCCTGCGCCAAGGCGCACCCCGCCATCGCCCTCCATCCCGAGCCCAACGTGGCGTTCAAGGACTTCGGCCCCAGCTCGCTGGACTTCTCCTTGCGCGGCTATGTCGACGACGTCGAGAACAAGGGGGAGGTGGAAAGCCAGCTCCGTTACGC
>CAZIVY010000167.1:0-4414 GCA_964542505.1 uncultured Rhodospirillaceae bacterium | reverse complement strand
GCGGCCGGCGCCCCGGCGACGGCGGACGACGAGAGCGAGGAGAACGAGCGCAAGAAACGCGGACGCCCCGGCGCCCCCGCCGCCCCCGCCCGCCCGCCAGTGCTCAAGGGCCGCCCCGACGTCGGCCGCCGGTCGGGACGCATCACCGTTTCCCGGGCGCTGAACGAGGACGAGCGGGTGCGTTCCCTGGCCGCGTTCCGCCGCGCGCGCGAGCGCGAGAAGCGCATGGCGCAGGTGCAGGAGAAGGAGCCGCCGAAAAAAGTGGTGCGCGACGTCGTTATTCCCGAGGCCATCACCGTCCAGGAACTCGCCAACCGCATGGCCGAGCGCGGCGTCGACGTGATCAAGGCGCTGATGAAGCTCGGGATCATGGCCACCATCAATCAGGTCATCGACCCCGATACCGCCGAATTGGTGGTGGGCGAATTCGGCCATCGCATGCGGCGCGTGACCGAGGCCGATGTCGAAACCGGCATGGCCGGCGACACCGACCCCGACGCGGTTCTGATTTTCCGGCCGCCGGTGGTCACGATCATGGGCCATGTGGACCACGGCAAGACCTCGCTGCTGGACGCCTTGCGCCTCACCGATGTCGCCGCCCACGAGGCCGGCGGGATCACGCAGCATATCGGTGCCTATCAGGTGCAAACCAAGGGCGGCAAGCGCATCACCTTCCTCGACACGCCCGGTCACGAGGCCTTCACCGCCATGCGCGCCCGCGGCGCCAAGGTGACGGACATCGTCGTGCTGGTGGTCGCCGCCGACGATTCGGTGATGCCGCAGACCGTGGAAGCGATTCATCACGCGCAGGAAGCGAAGGTGCCGATCATCGTCGCCATCAACAAATGCGACCGTCCCGACGCCCAGCCCGACAAGGTGCGCCGCGAACTGCTGCAATACGGCGTGGCGGTGGAGCAGATGGGCGGCGAGGTGCTGGCGATCGAGGTTTCGGCCAAGGAAAAGACCAATCTGGACATGCTCGAGGAGGCGATTCTGCTGCAGGCCGAGGTGCTGGACCTCAGGGCCAACCCGAACCGCATGGCGGAAGGCGTGGTGATCGAGGCCAAGCTCGAACGCGGGCGCGGCCCGGTGGCGACGGTTCTGGTGCAGCGCGGAACGTTGCGCATGGGCGACGTGTTCGTGGCCGGCGCCGAGTGGGGCCGGGTACGGGCGCTTCAAGACGAACATGGCCGCATCGTCGAGACGGCGGGGCCGGCCTTGCCGGTGGAGGTCCTGGGCCTGCAAGGCAACCCGGAAGCCGGCGACGTCTTCACCGTCGTCGAAAACGAGAACCGCGCCCGCGAGGTTTCCACGTTCCGCCAGCGCCGTCAAAGGCTGACGCGCTCGGCCCAGGTGACGCGTGGCACCGTCGCCGAGATCTTCAGCCGCATCAAGGCGGGCGAGGCGCAGGAACTGCCGATGGTGGTGAAGACCGACGTGCAGGGATCGCTCGAGGCCATCGCCGGCGCGATGAACAAGCTCGGCACCGAGGAAGTCAAGGTGCGCCTGCTGCACGGCGCGGTGGGCGGCGTCAACGAATCGGACGTGACGCTGGCGCGCGCGTCGGGCGGCATGATCGTCGGCTTCAACGTGCGCGCCAACAAGCAGGCGCGCGACCTGGCGGCGCGGGACGGCGTCGATATCCGCTACTACTCGATCATCTACAACGTCATCGACGACGTGAAGGCGCTGATGAGCGGCATGCTGGCGCCCTCGGTGCGCGAACAGACGCTGGGCAACGCCGAGATACGCGACGTCTTCGACATCAGCAAGGTCGGCAAGGTGGCGGGCTGCATGGTCACCGACGGCCTGGTGAAGCGCGGGGCCAAGGTCCGCCTGCTGCGCGACAACGTGGTCATCCACGAGGGCGATCTCTCGACGCTCAAGCACTTCAAGAACGACGTGCGCGAGGTCAAGCAGGGCATGGAATGCGGCATGTCCTTCGCGAACTATTCGGATATCAAGGTCGGCGACGTCATCGAATGCTTCGAGCTGGAGGAAGTCGCGCGCACGCTTTAGCGCGCGGTCCCGATCCCGTCGGCGGCCCGTTCGCCGATGGGGATCCGCGGCCGGGGAGGCCATGACATGGCGCGAGCGGAAGACGCGCGCGGATCGGCGCGAAAAACCCCGGCCGGCGGCGGTCCGAGGCCGTTGCGGGTGGGCGAGGAAATGCGCCACGCGCTGAGCGACATCCTGATGCGGGGCGAAGTACGCGACCCGGCGGTGCGCGAAACGACGGTGACGGTTTGCGAGGTGCGCGTCAGCGGCGACTTGCGGCGCGCGGTCGCTTATGTGATGCCGCTGGGCGGGCGCAACGCCGCCGCGGTGCTGGCCGGCCTGACGCGCGCGGCGCCGTGGCTGCGGGGCGAATTGGCGCGGCGCATGCGGCTCAAATTCGCGCCCGACATCGAGTTTCGCCTGGATACCAGTTTCGACCAGGCGGAGCGCATCGCGGCGGCGATCCAGCGATCGGCCGTCGACGGTGGGGAAGGCGCCAGCGGCGATGACGACGGAGCGGGCGCCTAGACTGAAAATCAACGGCTGGGTCATCCTCGACAAGAGCCCGGGCATGACCTCGACGCAGGCGGTGGCGCGGTTGCGCCGGCTGGCGCGGGCGGAAAAGGCCGGCCACGCGGGGACCCTGGATCCGCTCGCCACCGGGGTGCTGCCGGTGGCGTTCGGCGAAGCGACCAAGACGGTGGCCTTCGTGCAGAATGGGGCGAAGCGCTACAGCTTCGTGGTGCGCTGGGGCGAGGAACGCAGCACCGACGATGCCGACGGCGAGGTGGTGGAACGCGCCGCCCAGCGCCCCAACGCGGCGGAAATTACCGCCGCCTTAAGCGCCTTCGTCGGCGCCATCGAGCAAACGCCGCCGCGCTTTTCCGCCATCAAGATCGAGGGCGAGCGGGCCTACAAGCTGGCGCGGCGGGGCGAGGCGACCGACCTGAAACCCCGGCCGGTGCGCATCGACCGGTTCGAGCTGGTGGAATGCCTGGACGCGGACATCGCGCGCTTCGAGGTCGCGTGCGGCAAGGGCGCCTATGTGCGTTCCCTGGCGCGCGACATGGGGCGCCGCCTCGGCTGTTTCGGCCATGTGACCGAGCTCAGGCGCACGCAAGTGGGACCGTTCCACGCCAGCGCCGCTTTTTCGCTGGATAAACTGGCGGAACTGTGGCATGAAAACGGCCCATCCGAGCACTTGCTTCCGGTCGAGACCGCGCTGGTCGACATCCCGGCCCTGGCCCTGACCGGAGTCCAAGCCGATAGGTTACGCCAAGGCCAATCGGTGCGGGTGCTGCGCACCGCCGACGGTACGGTATGCGTTACCGCCGCCGGCAGGCCGGTGGCATTGGCCGAGGTAGCGGCCGGCGAAGTGCGGCCGGTGCGCGTGTTCAATCTCTGACCTGGAGGAGAGAACGATGTCGATCGCGGCCGAGCGCAAAACAGCGCTCATCGGCGACTATGCCACCAAGCCGGGCGACACGGGCTCGCCCGAGGTGCAAGTCGCGCTTCTGACCGAACGCATCAACGGCCTGAGCGGTCACTTCAAGCTCCACGGCAAGGACCTGCATTCCCGCACGGGGCTGCTGAAAATGGTCAGCAAGCGGCGGCGGCTTCTCGATTACCTGAAGCGGACCCAAATGGCGCGCTACGAAGCGTTGATCTCGCGGCTGGGGCTGCGCAAGTGAGATTGGCGAACCGGCGGGACGGCGCCACGCGCGAGAACGCGCGCCGGGCGCCGGCGACGGGCATTCGCGCCCGCGCCGCCGGAAGTCGGCCCGCGGCCTAGTGTTGTGGTTCCAACGCTTGATCCCCGATCATCGCATTGGAACCGCAACACATCGTATTGGTTTTGCTAGTGTTACGACACTGACGGTTCGGGAATGAACCGTCAGAATCGTAACACTAGTACCCGCCATCGCTGATCCGCGCCCCGTGCGCCTTGCGCGCTGTAATACATTGGCGGCAGTGCCGCCAGGGGCGCGGACCATGGATGAAGGGTGCAAACCTATTGAATCTGTACCACTTTCGCGAATTCGTGAGTGGCGTCTCGCGACCCGCGAATTCGCGAAAGTCGGTACTAGTCGACGACGGCCGGCGCGCTTATTTTGCCGAGCCTGTGCTCGCGGTGCGCGATGTAAAGCGATGACGCAATGATGACACCGGCCCCGATCCACATCCACCGGTCGGGCACCTCGCCGAAAATCAGATAGCCGAACGCCGCCGAATAAAGCAGGCGCAAATAATCCAGCGGCCCGATGGCGGTGGCGTCGGTGAGCGTGTAAGCGCGGATCATGGTGCTTTGCCCCGAAGCGCCGACCGCCCCCACCGCCATGAGCAGCAGCAATTCCCCCAGGCTTGGCGGCACCCAGACCAGCCAGGCGGGGATGAGCGTCGCGGAGGTCGATATGAG
>CAZIVY010000166.1:0-6949 GCA_964542505.1 uncultured Rhodospirillaceae bacterium | reverse complement strand
CCGGCCATTTCGCCGATTTCGTCGTGGCGGCCCTGGGCGGGCACCTCGGTGCTCCAGTCCTTGTTGGCGAGACGCACCATGGCCTGGGTCATGGCGATGACCGGGCCGGTGATGCCGCGCGAGATGATCCAGGCCAGCAGGCCGGCGACGGTCAGGGCGACGACGCCGATGATCGCGGATTGGACCACGCTGTTTTGCACGTCGCTGGCGACTTCATGCTCCAGCGCCGTCTCGTCGGCCTCCGACGAGACCCTGACCGCCTTGGCGTTCTTCCCGATCTGCTGGCCGGCCTTGAGCATCACCTCGTCGCTCAGCCTCTTGTGCTCGTGGATGGTCTGCACCACCTGCTCGAAGGTCTGCTTGTACTTGGGCAGGTTGGCGGCCACCGTCGCCAGCATCTTGCGCCGCTCGGGGTTTTCCAGAGTCTCGTCCAGCGTCTTCAGGTCCCGATAGACCTCCTCGAACTCCTTGTTGACGGTCTCGACCTCGTGGTCGTCGTGGGTGTGGAGGAACTTGGCGGCGTGGAGCCGGGCGAGAAGGAAGTATTCCTGCACCGTGAGCGCGTTATTGGCCGCCTGGTAGTCCTTGGCGTTGTAGGCGCCCTCGTTGATGGCGGTGAGCAGCTTGCGGATCTCCGAGCCCAGCGGGTTCAGGCCGTCGTTAACCAGCTTGCCGCGCTTCTCAGTTACCACCACCACATCGTCGAGAGCTTTCTGCCAGTCGACGTAGAGTTGGTCGATCTCGGCCACCAGCTTGGCGTTCTCGGGCTTATGGATTTTCTTCTTGGCCTCGTCGAGGACGTGCTTGAGCTCGCCGCTGGCCTTACGCACGTTATTGAGAGCTTCCTTGGTGCCCTTCTCCAGATACATCCTCCCCTGCAAGCGCATGTTGAGGGCATCCACCTCCAGGGTCGACGCCAGGACCGTTTCTTCGGTTACGGCGCTGAAGTGCTTGAAGTCGTTCCCCAGGCTGGTCACCGTCCACAAGCCCAGGCCGCCCATCACCGCCAAGGCCAGGCACACCAGGCCGAAGCCGGTGTAGATCTTGGTGCCCACCTTCAGGTTGGTAAAAAACGAAAACGAGCCCCCGGAGGAAGCTGGCGCGGTCGCGGGAACGATTCTGGTTTCGGCTTTCATTGCTGGTCTCTCCACCCACATGCGCTGGCCGAAGCGATCGAAATCGAGCGCCAGCAATTTTGTTCAAACTATATCGAAAGATATAAGTCTTTAGTTTAGCAATGGTAAATGCCCTTGGCCGGCCGCCGGGCGCCTAGTCTGTTGCGCCACCGGCGGCTACTACCGACTTTCGCCAATGACCGAGACACGAACGACGATTGGTCCACAACGAAAGTCGGTACGATTCATGGGCTTGTGCCTGATCGCGCAATTCCGTCGCGCCGTGGCGCGAACTTGCGCGATCAGGTACGAGGGAATAGTTTTCCGCCCTTCGCCGCACGTTCCAGGAACAACGTCATGCCATTCATTTCCGCCGCCATGGGCCGTATCCAGCCCGCCGCCACTATTGCCGTGACGCAGAAGGCGGCGGCGCTGAAGGCCGCCGGACACGACGTCATCGGCCTCGGCGCGGGCGAGCCCGATTTCGACACCCCGGCGAACATCAAGGCGGCGGCGAAGGCGGCCATCGATCGCGGCGAAACCAAGTACACGGCCGTCGACGGCACGCCGGCGCTGAAGGCGGCGATCATGCGCAAATTCAAGCGCGAAAACGGCCTCGATTACCGGCCCGAGCAGATCAGCGTCGGCACTGGCGGCAAGCAGGTCCTGTTCAACGCCATCGTTGCCACCGTCGATCCTGGCGACGAGGTGATCGTTCCGGCGCCCTATTGGGTCAGCTACCCCGACATCGTGCAATTCGCGGGCGGGAAGCCGGTGTTCATTGCCGGCGACGTGGCGGACGGCTTCAAGATCAAGCCCGAAGCGCTGGAAGCCGCGATCACGCCGCGCACCAAATGGCTGATTTTCAATTCGCCGTCGAACCCCACCGGCGCCGCCTACAATCCCGACGAACTGAAGCGACTGACGCAGGTCCTGCTGCGCCATCCCCATGTTTGGCTGCTGACCGACGACATGTACGAACACCTGACCTACGGCAATTTCGTCTTCGCCACCGCGGCGCAGTTGGAACCGAAGCTCTACAACCGCACGCTCACCCTGAACGGCGTCAGCAAGGCCTATTGCATGACCGGGTGGCGCATCGGCTATGGCGGCGGCCCGGTGGAACTCATCCGCGAAATGGCCAAGCTGCAATCGCAGGTGACGTCCAACCCCAGTTCCGTCAGCCAGGCGGCGGCGGTGGAGGCGCTCGACGGGCCGCAGGATTTCATCCCCCGCAACAACGCCGTGTTCCGCGAGCGGCGCGATCTGGTCGTCGCCATGCTGAACCAGGCGCCGGGCCTGCGTTGCCCGAATCCGGAAGGGGCGTTCTACGTTTACCCGTCCTGCGCCGGGTGCATGGGCAAGACCAGCAAGGGCGGCCGGCGCATCGGCAACGATCTCGAATTCGTCAACGCGCTGCTCGAGGAAGAAGGCGTGGCGGTGGTGCAGGGGGCGGCGTTCGGCCTCTCGCCCAACTTCCGCATTTCCTACGCTTACTCCACCGAGTCGTTGCGCGAGGCCTGCACGCGCATCCAGCGCTTCTGCGCCGGCTTGCAATAGAGCGCTACATCACCGCGCCCGGCCCGTCGGTCAGGCCCGACCCGACCCGCCGTAGGGCGACTGCGGTAGTCTTACCGCAGGCAGGGGTGATCGTTTCCGCTTCGACGCCGCCCCAGCCTCATGTCAAGTATTTGCGATACGTCTGGTGTCGCGTCGGTTTTCGGATAACATCGTGAATTCACCGAAGGAAATTGTAGTGGGCACGGGCAAGGTTGCGATTGTTACGGCAGGCGGCAGCGGCATGGGCGCCGCGGCTGCTCGCAGGTTAGCGGCCGACGGATTTGAAGTGGCTATCCTTTCGTCCTCAGGCAAGGGGGAAGCGCTGGCCAGGGAACTCGGGGGAATCGGTGTGACCGGCTCCAACCAATCCAACGAGGATTTGTCGCGCCTTGTTGATGAGGTGGTGGCCAAGTGGGGTCGCGTCGACGTGTTGGTCAACAGTGCGGGTCATGGGCCGCGGGCAGCTGTTCTTGAACTTACGGATGACGATTGGCACAAAGGCATGGACGTCTACCTGCTCAGCGCGATCCGTCCAGCGAGGCTCGTTACGCCCTTCATGGTGAAGCAGAACTCTGGAGTCATTATCAACATATCGACATTTGCCGCATTCGAGCCGGATCCGGTTTTCCCGACGTCAGGCGTATTCCGTGCTGGTCTTGCGGCCTTCGCGAAGCTCTTTGCGGATAAATATGCCGCGCGGAACGTTCGCATGAACAATATCCTGCCTGGCTTCATCGATAGCTTGCCCGAGAAACGGGAATTCCGTGATCGCATTCCAATGCAGCGCTACGGCACATCCGGGGAAATCGCGGCAGTGGTCGGTTTTCTCGCCTCCGAGGGCGCAGGCTACATAACCGGCCAAAATATTCGTGTCGACGGAGGAATTACACGTTCGATTTGACCCTAAAATAAAGTGCGCGCGGGTCGCCCGCTTGCGTCGTCTTGGGCCAAACAATCGAACCGACCCCCCCCGCCGGGCGGAGGAAGCCGCCGTATTGGCGCGCCGCGCTGCTCGAGGAAGAAGGCGTGGCGGTGGTGCAGGGGGCGGCGTTCGGGCTTTCGCCGAACTTCCGCGTTTCCTACGCCTACTCCACCGACTCGCTGCGCGAGGCCTGCACGCGCATCCAGCGCTTCTGCGCCGGCTTGCGATAGAGCGCTACATCACCGCGCCCGGCCCGTCGGTCAGGCCCGACCCGCCGTAAAGCCATTGCAAGCTGTCATAGTGGTCCGCCGCCGACATGCCGCGCAGCATCGCGTCGCGGAGCGCGGCGTGCGCGCCCGCCGGATGGTAGATGTGCTCGCCCATCCACCGCGACTGCAGTTGAACCCGCGCCGTGCGGTGGACGCGCTTCCGGCGATAGCTCTCGAACGCGCGGGCGATATCGCCCCCCGCCGCGTCCACTTCGTGGGCGAGACAGACCGCGTCCTCCATCGCCATGCAGGCGCCTTGCGCCATGTACTGCAGCGCCGGGTGGGCGGCGTCGCCCAGCAGCGCCACGCGGCCCTCGACCCAGTTCAGCACCGGATCGCGGTCGCACAGCACCCAGAGCCTCCAGTCCCTGCCGTGCTCGATGATCTTCAGCGCCCGGGCCGAAACATGGGCGAAGCCGCGGCGCACTTCGTCCGCCGAGACGGACCGGCCGGCGACGGGCTCCGTCGCGTCGTTGTGGCACGTCACCACCAGGTTGAACGCCTTCCAGCCCGAGAGCGGGTAATGGACCAGGTGGCATTTGGGGCCGGCCCACAGCGTCGCCGCGTTCCAGCGCAAATCCTCGGGCATGCGTTCGGTGGGGATGACGGAACGGTAGGTGGTGTGGCCGGCCACGCGCGGCGGGCCATCGCCCACCAACTGCTCGCGCACCTTGGACCAAAGCCCGTCGGCGCCGATCAGCGCCGCGCCGTCGATATTTTCCCCGCTGGCCAGGACCGCGCGCACGGTCGCGCCGTCCTGCTCGTATCCCGCCACCTCGGTCCTCGTTCGGAGCTCGATCGACCGGCTCTCCCGGCAGGCGCGCAAGAAGGCGCCATGCAGGTCGCCGCGGTGGACAACGGCATAGGGATTGCGGAAGCGCTCGCGAAACGGCGCGTCGAGCGGGATGCGGACGATTTCCTCGCCGGTCATGGCGTCCATCAACCGCAGTTCGTCGATGAAAACCGCCATCGCGCGGGCGGCGTCGCCTACGCCCAGATAGTCGAAGGCGTGGAAGGCGTTGGGGCCAAGCTGGATGCCGGCGCCGATCTCGCCGAATTGCGCCGACTTTTCCAGCACGACGCAATAGTGGCCCTTGCGCGCCAGTCCAAGCGCGGCCGCCAAGCCGCCGATGCCGCCGCCCGCGATCAGAATCGGCGTCTCGCCGTTTGATTCCATGGCTCGGCTCGTCTAAGGGTAATCGATGACGTCGCCAGCGCTGCCGCGCGAGGATTTTCGCGACATCCTGAACGAGTTCCGGCTTGACCTCAAGTTTCGCTGGATGCCGTTCCGCGCCTACTATCGCTTGCGCGCCTTCAAGTACATGCACTTCATCGACCCGGAAATGGGCCTGCTGCGCTTCTTGGTGGATCCGCGCCGCATCAGCATCGACGTGGGCGCCAATCTCGGCCTGTTCACCTATTTCCTCGCCCGCGCTTCGCGGGAGGTCCATGCCTTCGAGCCCAATCCCATACCTTTCCGCATTCTGTCCCGCGTCGTCGACCGCAACGTGATCGCGCGGCAGATGGCGATCACCGACCGCAGCGCCGACGTCCGCTTGATCGTCCCCAAGGGCCGCCGCGGCTGGTCGAGCAACGGGGCCGGATTGGACCGCAGCGAAAGCGGACGCTTCGTCGCCATCGACGTGCCCGGACGGCGCATCGACGACCTCGGGCTGAATGGCGTCGGCTTCATCAAGATCGACGTCGAGGGTCACGAGGAAGCGGTGCTGCGCGGCGCGCGCGAGACGTTGCTGCGCGACCGGCCCAATCTGTTCCTCGAGGCCGAGAGCGCCCATGTGGGCGCCCGCGTCGGCGACATTTTCCGCCAGCTCGGCGAGCTGGGCTATGACGGCTATTTTCTCGACCAGGGCGTGCTGCGCAACATCGGCCATTTCTCCGCCGCCGCCCAGCAAAGCGACCGTCACGCCAGCACCTATGTGAAGAATTTCGTTTTCATTCCCCGCTGACAGGAGGTGCGGCATGAAAATCGCTGTATTCGGCGCTGGCGGCGTGGGCGGCTATTTCGGCGCTCGCCTGGCCGCCGCCGGCGAGTCCGTGGCCTTCATTGCCCGCGGCGCTCATTTGGCCGCCATGCGGCGCGATGGCCTGCGCGTCCTCAGCCCGCTGGGCGACGTCCACGTGCCGCGCGTCGAGGCCACCGACGATCCGGGGGCAATCGGCCCGGTGGATTTCGTCCTCTTCTGCGTCAAGCTCTACGACACCGAAAGCGCCGGCCGGCGGCTCGCGCCGCTGATCGGCCCCGAGACCGCCGTGGTGTCGCTGCAAAACGGCGTCGACAGCGAAGACGCCCTGGCGGCGGTGATTGGCGCGACGCACGTTGTCGGCGGCGTCGCCTATATATCGGCGACCATCGAGGCGCCGGGCGTCATCCGCCACCTTAACCGCCAGTCCAAACTGATTTTCGGCGAGATCGACGGCCGGCCCTCGCCCCGCCTCGATCGCTTGCGCGCCGCCTGCGTCAAGGCTGGCGGCGGCATCGTCGCCGACGTTGTTTCCGATATCGACCGCCTGATCTGGGAGAAGTTCGTCTTTCTGGCCTCGCTTGCGGCCGTCACCGGGATCAGCCGGTCGACGCTGGGTCCGATCCTCGCCGATGCCGACATGCGCGCCATGATGGTGAGCGCCATGGGCGAGGTCGTGGCCGTGGCCGCCGCCCGGGGGTTGCGCCTCGCTCCGGACCTCGTCGACCGCAATCTCGCCTTCGCCGCCACCCTGCCGGCGTCGATGAAGGCGTCCCTCGCCTATGACCTCGAGCGCGGCAACCGCATCGAGCTTGACGGCCTTATGGGCGCGGTGGTGCGCCTGGGCCAGGCCGCCGGCGTCCCCACCCCCGTGCACCGGACCATCTACGCCGCGCTCAAGCCCTGCCGCGACGGCCGCCCGGCCGCCGCCTAGGCGATCCGACCCACCACCTTTGGGCTGATGCAAGTAAAATCTGGGCGTAGGCGGACGGATTTTCCTTGCCCGCGGCCCATCCTTGGTGAAACGATTATGGCGTCGCCGCGTAGGGGGGATAGAGGTTCGCCATGGCCAACAACAAGCCAACCGGTCCCCGTACCATC
>CAZIVY010000165.1:0-2340 GCA_964542505.1 uncultured Rhodospirillaceae bacterium | reverse complement strand
GGGCGCGTAGCTCAGTGGTAGAGCACTGTGTTGACATCGCAGGGGTCGGAAGTTCAATCCTTCCCGCGCCCACCACTTGGAATGCGGCGGCTGGGGCAGGCATGGCGCTTCGACGGCTGATGCAAGCCGGCGCGGCAAGTCGGAAGTGAAGCAGGTTATGAAAGTCGTCAATTCCCTCAAGTCGGCCAAGAAGCGCCACCGCGATTGCCGCGTGGTGCGGCGCAAGGGCCGCGTCTACGTCATCAACAAGACCAACCCGCGCTTCAAGGCCCGCCAGGGCTGATTGCGCCCGGCTTCGGCCGGGCCGGCCCTTGCGGATCGCGTCGGCGACCCTGGCAGTAGCGCCCCACGGGCGCTATCCTCGGCAAATGAAAGTCCGGCCATGTTGATGCCGCTGCCCGACCGGGCGGCCATCGCCCGCCGCGCCGAGCTGGTGGCGGCGTTGCGCGAGATTCTGCCCCCCGACGCGGTGATCGCCGAGGAAACGTCCCTCAAGGCCTATGAGAGCGACGGGCTCACCGCCTACCGGCAGGTGCCGCTCCTCGCCGTGCTGCCATCCACCGCCGCCGAGGTGGCCGCGACGCTGAAATTGTGCGCCGCCTTCGGCGTCAAGGTGGTGCCGCGCGGCGCCGGCACGTCGCTTTCCGGGGGCGCGCTGCCGCTCGCCGATGGCGTGCTGCTGGGCCTGGCGCGCTTCAACCGCATCCTCGACATCGACTACCCCAACCGCGCCGTCGTCGCCCAGCCGGGGGTCACCAATCTCGCCATCACCGACGCCGTGCAAGCCCAAGGCTTCTATTACGCCCCCGATCCGTCGAGCCAGATCGCCTGCACCATCGGCGGCAACGTGGCGGAAAATTCGGGCGGCGTGCACTGCCTCAAATACGGCCTCACCACCAACAACCTGCTCGGCGTCGAGCTGGTGCTCATGTCGGGCGAGATCCTGCGCCTTGGCGGCAAGCATCTCGACGCGCCGGGCTACGATCTGCTCGGCCTCGTCTGCGGATCGGAAGGCCTGCTCGGCGTCATCACCGAAGTCACCGTGCGCATCCTGCGCCAGCCGGAAACGCGCCGCGCGCTGCTGCTCGGCTTCGACGCCACGGCGGCGGCCGGCGATTGCGTCGCCCGCGTCATCGGCGCCGGGATCATTCCCGCCGGCATGGAAATGATGGACCGGCCCGCCATTCACGCCGCCGAGGATTTCGTCGGCGCCGGCTACCCGCGCGACGTCGAGGCCCTCCTCATCGTCGAACTCGACGGGCCGCGCGCCGAGGTCGACGATCTTGCGGCGCGCGTCGGCGGCATCGCCCGCGGCTGCGGCGCCCGCGTCGTGCGCATGAGCGCCGGCGAGGATGAGCGCCAGGCCTTTTGGGCCGGGCGCAAGGCCGCGTTTCCGGCGGTGGGGCGCATTTCGCCCGATTACTTCTGCATGGACGGCACCATCCCCCGCCATCGTCTGCCCCAGGTGCTGACGCGCATCGCCGAATTGTCGCGCCAGCACGATCTCCGGGTCGCCAACGTCTTTCACGCCGGCGACGGCAATCTGCACCCGCTCATCCTCTACGACGCCAACAAGCCCGGCGAGCTCGAGCGCGCCGAGGCCTTTGGCGCCGACATCCTCCGGCTCTGCGTCGACGTGGGCGGCGTCCTCACCGGCGAGCACGGCGTCGGCGTCGAAAAGCGCGATCTCATGGGCGTCATGTTCAACGACATCGACTTGGCGCAACAGGAACGCCTGAAGTGCGCCTTCGATCCCGAACAGCGCCTCAACCCCGGCAAGGTCTTTCCGCTGCTGCACCGCTGCGCCGAACTCGGGCGCGTCCACGTTCATCGCGGCGCCACGCGCTTTCCCGATCTGCCGCGCTTCTGATGGTCGAGGTCCTGGCGGCGCGCGACGCCGGCGACGTGGCCGAGATCGTCGCCTGGGCCGCCGCCGGCAAGGTGGCGCTCGAGCTTCGCGGCGGCGGCAGCAAGGCGCATTGGGGCCGCCCGTCCGCGGCCGCCCATCGCCTCGATCTCGGCGCGGTCAAGGGCGTGGTGACCTATGAACCGGAAGAACTGGTGCTTACCGCCCGTCCCGGCACCGCGCTTGGCGACATCGAAAAGCTCCTCACCCAGCGCGGCCAGGAACTGGCGTTCGAACCCGGCGACTGGCGCCCGTGGCTGGGAATGGAAGGCGAGGCGGAAGGCGGAACCCTCGGCGGCGTCATCGCCTGCAATCTGTCGGGGCCCAGGCGGCTCCGCGCCGGCGCGGCGCGCGATCATTTCCTCGGCTGCAAGGGCGTGTCGGGGCGCGGCGAGGCGTTCAAGGCCGGCGGCCGCGTGGTCAAGAACGTCACC
>CAZIVY010000164.1:0-2982 GCA_964542505.1 uncultured Rhodospirillaceae bacterium | reverse complement strand
TTGACGCATTTATGCGTCGGGACGCCGGAGCGTTGCGGGAAGGATTCGCCGTCGCGGGTGTTATCTCCAGGGGCGCATCCGCTGTGGCGGTCCGGCGTCGACCGCTATTCATTCTTGACGGAGCATTCATCATGGCACATGCGATTTTACGGCGCCTCGCTCGCGGCGGCGCCTTCAGCCTGCTTGCACTTGGATTGTTGGCCGCCACGTCGGCCGCTGACCTCTCGCGCCTTGGCGTTGCCTCGGCTTATGCCAAGGACGGCGGCGGCGGCGGCGGCGGTGGCGGTGGCGGAGGCGGTGGTAGCGGTGGCAGCAGCGGAAACAGCGGCAGCAGCGGCAGCAGCGGCACCAGCGGAAACAGCGGCAGCCACGGGTCCAATAGCGGTCACGGCGGCGGCAGCTCCGCGGGCAACTCCAACAGCGGCCCCGGCAGCGCCAACAGCGGCCGCGGAGATCGTGGCGCGATCGCCGGGGGGACCCATCGCGGCGGCACCGAGACGCAAGCGCAGCATGACGCGCGCGAAGCGGCCGAACGCGCCGGCGCTCCTGGCGTTGCTGGAACCCATCGCGGCGGCACCGAGACGCAAGCGCAGCATGACGCGCGCGAAGCCCTCGATCGGACGGCCCGCGACCGCTAATGCTTGTCCTGACAATCTGATCCCGCCCCCTCTCCCGCGAGCGCCGTCGGCGTTGGTGGGCGAGGGGGCGTCACTCGCCTCTACGGTCCTTACCCCGATGGCGCAACCCATGGTTCAATGGGCGCCGCGGTTCCTGGCGAATTCGGCAATGCGGCCGCTGGTTTTCCCGGCCTTGCGGCCGCCGGATACCGAGGGCGGCCTGCGGATTTGTCTGCCCGGACGGGCAAGGACAGTTGGCTACGCTCCGGCGCTCGTATTATGTTCTCGCCGCTGGTTGCCTCTGGGGCGTAGCCAAGCGGTAAGGCTTCGGTTTTTGGTACCGACATGCGGAGGTTCGAATCCTCCCGCCCCAACCACCGGCATCCTCGCCTTCGGCTGACGCTTGCCGGCGCGGCGGTTACAGCGGGCACTCCTTCGGAAAATTGGGCTGGCGTTTTTCCACATGCGCGGCCAAGCCCTCCCGCGCCTCGGGCCCGGTAAAGCCGAGAAGCTCCAGCGCCACCGAATTGTCGAAGCTCGGGCCGGCCATGCGCAGTCAGTTGTTGAGCGCGTGCTTTGTCCAGCGAATGGCGCTCGGCGCCCCATTGGCCAGTTCTTGCGCCACCTCAAGCGCCCGCGCCTGCAGTTCCGCGTCCTCGACGCACAGGGAGACAAGCCCAATGCGTTCCGCCTCCTCGCCGGAAAGCGGGCGGCAGGTCAGCAGGTAATATTTGGCCTTGGCCATGCCGCAAAGCAACGGCCAGATGATGCAGGCCACGTCGCCGGCCGCGACGCCAAGCCGCGTATGGCCATCGATGATGCGCGCCGATTTCCCCGCGATCGAGACATCGGCCAGGATTCCCACCACCAGTCCGGCGCCAACCGCCACGCCATTGATCGCCGAAACGATCGGCTTGCCGCAGTTGATCACGTTGTAAACGAGGTCCCTGGCCTCCTTCCAGGTCGTCATGCGCATGGCCGGGTCGTCGATCAACTTCCTGATCGTGCCGAAATCGCCGCCGGACGAGAAAGCCTTGCCCGCCCCGGTCACCAGCACGGCGCTGACATCGGGGTCGGCGTCGATGTCGCGCCAGATCTGGGCGATCTGCGTGTGCGTTTCGGCGTCGATGGAATTGTAGGTTTCCGGCCGGTTGAAGGTGATGCGCAAGACCCGCTCGGCCGGAAAGTCGATTTGCAGGCGCGTGTAGCGCTTGTAGCGGTCGCTCATGGTCCCCCGCCTCTCCGAGGTGAGATCGACCCGCGCGGCTTGAACCCGTCAACCGGCGGCCGGCGGCAAGGTCCTCGGCCATCCGGCCGCCGCGCGGCCGATTGGCGGCGACCATATCATGCGCTGGCCGGTTGCCGGAGAACCCTCCCATTCGTCATCGCGAGGCCACGTCGTGGCCGCGGCGATCCAGGGAAATCCCTGAACCCGCCTGTTTCTGCATTGCCGCGCCGGCAGCCTGCCCTAAGCGCCGCGCCCCCCTTACCCTGAGCGCCGCGCGAAAGCGCGCGTCGAAGGGCGAGACGCCGCCTAGTGTCGTGGTTCCGAAGTTTGCCAGATCACCGATATCGGACTTCGGGCAAACTTCGGAACCTGAACGACACTAGTGGTGCGACTCAAACAGTTGATACCCTCAACCTGTCATGCGCGGGCTTGACCCGCGCATCCAGAAACCGTGCCGTGGCCTTGGATGGCCGGGTCTTCGCCCGGCCATGACAGCGGGGGGGAAGGCATCGATCGGGAATCATTTGTTGGCATCAATCCACTAGGTATCAATACGTTGCTAGTGTCCCTTTGATCCTGAAATTCGCGTCGCGCCCGATATCGAACTCTGGCGAATTTCAGAATCGGGACACTAGTGTCGTGGTTCCGAAGTTTGCCCGATCACCGATATCGGACTCGGGGCAAACTTCGGAACCTGAACGACACTAGGTATCAATACGTTGCTAGTGTCCCTTTGATCCTGAAATTCGCGCCGCGCCCGATATCGAACTCTGGCGAATTTCAGAATCGGGACACTAGTACCCGCCATCGCTGATCCGCGCCCCTGGCGGCGTTGCCGCCAGTATATAGCGCGCAAGGCGCGCAGGGCGCGGACCATGGATGAAGGGTGCAAAACTATTGAATCTGTACCGCTTTCGCGAGTTCGTGAGTGGCGTGTCGCGACCCGCGAAGTCGCGAAAGTCGGTACTAGGCGATCCGACCCACCACCTTTGGGCCGATGCAAGTAAAATCTGGGCGTAGGCGGACGGATTTTCCTTGCCCGCGGCCCATCCTTGGTGAAACGATTATGGCGTCGCCGCGTAGGGGGGATAGAGGTTCGCCATGGCCAACAACAAGCCAACCGGTCCCCGTACCATC
>CAZIVY010000163.1:0-7469 GCA_964542505.1 uncultured Rhodospirillaceae bacterium | reverse complement strand
TAGCCCTGCCGGCTCTCGCCGTCGCCGAGCGAATTGATTTCCAGGGTGCATTTCCCCAGCACCTCCAGCGCCTCCAGTACGGCGGCGGCGAGGACGATGACCTCGACGTCGGCCGCCGGCTCCGCCGCCCCCAGCACCTCGACGTCGATCTGGTGGAACTGGCGCTGGCGGCCTTTTTGCGGGCGCTCGAAGCGGAACATGGGGCCTTCGGCGAAGACCTTGAACGGCACTTGCTGGTGCAGGCCGTGGGCGACGAAGGCGCGGCAGATGCCGGCGGTGTATTCGGGACGCAGCGTCAGGTTGTCGCCGCCCTTGTCGGCGAAGCTGTACATTTCCTTGCTCACCACATCGGACGACTCGCCCATGCCGCGGGCGAAGACCTCGGTGAACTCGAAGATCGGGGTGGCCATCTCGGCGTAGCCGTAGCGCGCGGCCACGGCGCGCGCGGTATCGACCACGTGCCGGTGACGGCGCATGTCGGCGGGCAACAAGTCGTGGGCGCCGCGAGGCGGCTGCAGAGCGCGCAGGGGAAAATCCGCCGAGGCTTTAGGGGAGCACACGCGGAAGCGGCAAGGCCACGCCCGGGCCCGAACCGCCTGGCCGCGCGGCCTCGATCTCGCGCGCCTTGCTCTCGGCCAGGTTCACCAGATGCTCGACGATGCCGTCCCCCTTCCAGCGGTGGTCGGCCTTGCCGTCGACGTAAACCTGGTGCGTGCCGTGGCCGCCGCCGGCGAAGCCGATGTCGGTGTCGCGCGCCTCGCCGGGGCCGTTCACCACGCAACCGATGATCGACAGCGTCATCGGGGTGGCGATGTGGGCCAGGCGCTTTTCCACTTCCGCCACGGTGGCGATGACGTCGAATTGCTGGCGGGCGCAGGACGGACAGGCGATGACGCTGACGCCGCGATGGCGCAGGCCCAGCGCCTTCAGCAACTCGAAGCCGACGCGGACTTCTTCCTCCGGCTCCGCCGCCAGCGAGACGCGCACCGTGTCGCCGATCCCCGACCACAGCAGCATGCCGAGGCCAATGGCCGATTTCACCGTGCCGCTGCGCCAAGCCCCGGCCTCGGTGATGCCGATGTGGAGCGGGTAGTCGCACGCCGCGGCCAATTGCTGGTAAGCGGCGACGGCCAGGAACACGTCCGAGGCCTTGACGCTGATCTTGAAGTCGCGGAAATCGTGGTCCTCGAGCATGCGGGCATGGGAGAGGGCGCTTTCCACCATCGCCTCGGGACAGGGCTCGCCGTATTTCTCCAGCAGGTCGCGCTCGAGCGAGCCGGCGTTGACCCCGATGCGCATGGAGCAGCCGTGATCCTTGGCCGCCCGCACCACCTCCGCCACCCGCTGGGGGCTGCCGATGTTGCCGGGATTGATGCGCAGGCAGGCGGCCCCGGCTTGCGCCGCCTCGATGGCGCGGCGGTAGTGGAAATGGATGTCGGCGACGATGGGGACGCGCGCCGCGCGCACGATGGCGCCCAGCGCGGCGGTCGATTCCTCGTCCGGGCAGGAAACGCGCACGATGTCCGCCCCCGCCTCCTCGCAGCGGCGCACCTGGGCGATGGTGGCGGCGGCGTCCGCCGTCGGCGTGTTGGTCATCGTCTGCACGGTGATCGGCGCGTCGCCGCCCACGGGCACGCCGCCAACCATGACTTGCCGGCAGGCGCGGCGGCCGATGTCGCGGTAGGGTCGAAGACTCATGGCTGCACTAGGGTTTCACTTGGGGCTTCGCTCGCCGCTTCACGGGGGGCTGCACGCGTTGCGCCCGCGGCGCGATCATAGCCTTCCGGCGCGCGTCATGGAGCGCTTAACATGGCGATTTCGCGGCGGGAAGGCAAGCCGTCAGCGAGGACGGGCCGAGGCCGCGCCGCGACGCGCCGGACGTGGCCATACTTCGCAGGCGATGCCATCCTTGTCTCGATCGTTGCGCACCCAATAGCCCGGCTGTCCTACTTATCGCCGGAGCGAGGCCAACGGCGCTGGCAGCATCGCAGTTGCGGAAGGCCGCGATGTGTTTCAGCGTCGTCATTGGCGGCCAGGGGCTCAAGCTCAGGAGCCCCCAGCAAAGCGCGATGGCGCCGATCGTCGCCAGCAAAGCGACCTTGCCCAAGGGATATTCGCGGCGGAACCCCGCCGCATGCTCGTTGCGGTCCGAAGCCGCCCAAAATCGGCGCTTTAGGTTGAGCAGTCTTTTCTCGGGATTGCCGCCACGGTAACCGCGCCACACGCCAAGCCACCACTAACTGGTCTGCTCGGACTTCGTGTCTCGCTGTGTGGCTGGCTATTGCGCCGGGGCTGGGGCCGCGCCCGAAGTGCCGCGCAGCCGGTCGGCATCCAGCGCCACGCCGCGGCGCACGGCGCCGAGCGCGCCGAGGGCCGGCACGGGCACGCCGTCGACAGTCACGCGGAGAGCGCCGGCATTGCCGGTCGACAGCACCAGGCCCGCCTCATCGGGCACGCGGTAGCTTTCGCCGGCGCGGAGCAATTTGGCGAAAACGATGTCCTGGTTCTTGGACGCCACCTCGACCCAGGAGTCGTTGGCGGCATTGATGACGATGCGGGAATCGAAGTTGTTGGCCCCATGCACCGCGCCGCCAGAAGGGACGTTGCCGGCGTCGCTGGCGGTCCAGGTGGCGCGCGGGAACGTGGGGGCGGCCGGGTCTGGCGTTCCCTGGACCGGCGCCGGCGGCTCGGGCGAGGTGTCCTCGACGTCGGCGGCGGCGATTTCGGCCGGCTCGGCCTCGGGCTTCGGGGCCGGCGGCGGCGTCACCTCGACGCGCCGAAGCGCCCATGCGGGCACCGCCGGCTTGGCGAGCGGGCGCGGAATCTCGCTCGCCACTTGTGGGTCCACGATCTGCGCCGGCGGCGAGGGTTCGCCAGCCGCCGTACGATCGGCCGGAATCGGCTGTGGCGCGGCGGCAAAAACCGGCGGGGAAGCGCTTTCCGCTGGCGCCGGCGGGGCGGCGGCCGAATTGGCGGCGGCCGCGGGCGGGGCCAAGGGCTCGCTCGGCTTCAGCAGGTAGGCCGGCACCGGCGGAACCCGGTCGAGTTGGGGCAGAGCGTGATTGGTGTAAAGCTGCCACAAGCCGAAAATGCCGAAGGCCGAGACCATGGCGCCGGCAATGAGCTTGGCGCCAGGGGTCCGGCGGGCCGGCGCCGGCACCGGAAATTCGAGTTTTTCGGGAGTGCCGGTCGAGGCCGATTCGCGCTTATAGGCTTCGACCGCCGCCTGGGCGTTGGCGCCCATGCTGCCGGCATAGGTCTTGATGAACCCTACGGCGTAGATGCGGCCGGGCAGTTTGACGAATTCGCCCTTTTCGATGGCTTCGACATATTCGGCGCGAATTCGCAGCTTCTGCGCCAGGTCGGTAATGCTCATGCCAGCCCGTTCCCGCATCGCCGCGAGATCGGCGCCGATGCCGTCGTAGCGAGGCTCCAGGGGGCTGTGCTCCATCATGGTCATGCGCGTGGGCGACGCTTCAGCTTCGCCAGGCGAACGTTCTTTGAGGTCGACCGAATGCTGCGTCAAGATGCGCCGTTCCGGTTGTTTGCGTTGCCGTCACCATCCGCTAGACCGCGACCCCGCGATCCCGGGCGTAGTTCTGCAAGTGAAGCCGCAAATTGCGTTCCGGCGAATCGCACAACTGGTCGATATACGCCGTCAGCGGAGCCACTTCCATACTGCGCACCATTTCCTTGACCGGGCCGATGGCGCCCGCGTTCATGGAAATGCGCCGAAATCCAAGGCCAATCAGCGCCATCGCTTCCAGCGGCCTGCCCGCCATTTCCCCGCACAGGGTGGTGGGCACCGACCGCTCGTCGCACTGGCGCACGATCCAGCGCAGAAATTTAAGCACGGCTGGGCTTAACGGATCGTAACGATCCGCCAGACGGGGGTTGGTGCGATCGGCGGCGTACATGAACTGCATCAGGTCGTTCGACCCCACGGAGATGAAATCCACCAGCGGCAGCAGCGCCGGCAACTGCCAGGCCAGGGCCGGAACCTCAAGCATGGTGCCCACATGCAGCGAGTCAGGCAGCCGGTGGCCGAGGCCGCGCAATCGCGCGCGTTCTTCCTCGAGAATGGCGCGCGCGCGCGCATATTCGCTGACGTCGGCGACCATGGGGAACATCACGTCGAGGCGCCGGCCGGCCGAGGCCGCCAACAAGGCGCGCAATTGGCTGCGCAACAGCACCGGGCGGTCAAGGGCGATGCGGATGGCGCGCCAGCCCATGGCGGGGTTTTCCTCGTCGATCTCGCCCAAATATGGCAGGAGCTTGTCGCCGCCCACGTCGAGGGTGCGAAAAACCACCCGGGCGTCGCCCGCCAGATCGAGGATGCGGGCATAAAGCTCGGCCTGCGCCTCGGGCTTGGGGAAGCTCGACTGCACCATGAACTGCAATTCGGTGCGATAAAGCCCGACGCCGTCGGCGCCGGTCAGGCTAAGCTGCTCGAGGTCGATGAGCAGGCCGGCGTTGAGGTAAAGGCCGATGCGCTGGCCGTCGCGGGTCACCGCCGGCTGGTCGCGGTCGGCGGTATATTTGGCCTGGCGCGCCTGGCGCAGCGCCAGGTTCTGGGCGAAGGCCTCGCGCACGTTTTCGGCCGGGCGCATGAACACTTGGCCGCGGTCGCCGTCGAGCACCACCGTGTCGCCGGGGTCCACCTCGGCGACGATGTCCTTGACGCCGCCGACCACCGGCAGGCCGAGGGCGCGGGCCAGAATGGCGACGTGGCTGTAGGCGGTGCCTTCCTCGAGCACCAGGCCTTGCAGATTGGGCCGGCGGTAATCGAGCAACTCGGCCGGCCCCATGTGACGGGCGAAGACTATGGCGTGGTCGGGCAAGTCGACATTGACGCCGCGATCGGCGACGCCGGCCAGATGGCGCAAGAGGCGGTTGGCCAGATCTTCCAGATCCGCCAGGCGATCGCGCAAATAAGGATCGGTGATGGCGTTGATGCGCTGGCGGGTCTCGGCCTGGACGCGCTGCACCGCCGCCTCGGCGGTGAGGCCGGATTCGACCGCTTCGTTGAGCTTGACCAGCCAGCCCGAATCGTGGGCGAACATCTTGTAGGCCTCGAGGATATCGCGGCTTTCGCCCACGATGTCGCCCTCGCCGGCGGCCAGCATGTCGTCCACCGCCGAGCGCAGCGCGCCGATCGCCTGTTCCAGGCGCTGCTTTTCGCGCGGGATGTCGTCGGCGATGGTCTTGGACACCTCGATGCGGGGTTCGTGGAGGACGGCGACGCCGATGGCCAGGCCTTCGGCCAGGGGGCGGCCTTCGGCGCGGTAGGGCTGGCGCGCCCGCTCCGCCGCCGCGGCAGGCGTCATGGAAGCCCCGAAACTCTGCGTGCCCACAAGCTCGGCCAGGACCATGGCGATGATTTCCAGCGCCTCGGTCTCCTCGTCGGTGTAGTGGCGGCGGGTGCGGTTTTGCACCACCAGCACCCCCGCCACCTTGCCGCCGCGAAGCACCGGAACGCCAAGCAGGGAGTGGTAGATTTCCTCGCCGGTTTCCGGCCGGTAGGCGAACTGCGGATGGGCTTGCGCCTCGGACAGCGCCAGCGGGCGGGCGTTGGCGGCGATGTCGCCCACCAGGCCTTCGCCGACGCGCAGGCGGGTGACGTGGACGGCGGCGGGATTGAGGCCTTCGGTGGCGATGAGTTCCAGCACGTCGTCGGCGCGGCGCATATAGACCGAGCACACCTCGGCCACCATGTTGGCGGCGATCAGACGCACCAGGCCCTGCAAGCGCTGGTCGGCGCCTCCGGGGCCGGCCATGACCTCGCGCAAATGCCGCAACAGAATGCGCGGACCGGCCTGGGCCGACCGCTTGGGCACTAGGAGTGTCCTCGCGCGCCGCCCGGCCGGACGGCGGGTTCGGGATCGGCTCTACGCCGCGTCAAGGTCGAAGGCATGGTGCAGGGCGCGCACCGCCAGCTCCATGTATTCGGCCGCGATCAGCACGCTGACCTTGATCTCGGACGTGGAAATGACCTCGATGTTGATGTTCTTGTCGGCCAGGGTCTGAAACATGGTGCGCGCGACGCCGCTGTGGGAGCGCATGCCGACACCCACCACCGACACCTTGACCACGTCCTTGTCGGGCAGCATGCGCGCCCAGCCGATGCGCTTTTCGTGCTGCTTGAGAATGGCCACCGCGCGGTCGCTGTCGGCGCGGCCGACGGTGAAGGTCATGTCCGTGGTCTTGCCGTCCTCGGACACGTTCTGCACGATCATGTCGACGTTGACGCCGGCGTCGGCCAAGGGGCCGAAAATGGCGGCGGCGACGCCGGGGCGGTCGGGGACGCGGCTGAGGGTGATCTTGGCCTCGTCGATGGAATAAGTGACGCCGCTGACAACCCTTTTTTCCACGATCTCGTCCTCGTCCACCACTTGCGTCCCAGGCAGGTCCTGGAAGCTCGACAGCACTTGCAGGCGCACGCGGTGGTTCATCGCCATTTCCACCGACCGGGTCTGCAGGACCTTGGCCCCGAGCGACGCCAGTTCAAGCATTTCCTCGTAGGTGATCTTAGCCAGTTTGCGCGCCCCCGTCACGATTCGCGGGTCGGCGGTGTAGACGCCGTCGACGTCGGTGTAGATGTCGCAGCGGTCGGCCTTCAGCGCCGCCGCCAGCGCCACCGCCGAGGTATCGGAGCCGCCGCGGCCGAGCGTGGTGACGCGGCCGTCGGGGCCGATACCCTGAAAGCCGGCGACCACGGGCACTTGGCCCGCCTCCATGCGCTTGATGAGCTCCGCCGATTCGATCGATTCGATGCGGGCGGCGCCGTGCATGCCGTCGGTGCGGATGGGAATCTGCCACCCCTGCCAGGAGCGCGAGGGCACCCCCGCTTCCTGCAGCGCCATCGCCGTCAAGCCGGTGGTGATCTGCTCGCCGGAGGCGACGACGGAATCGTATTCGCGGGGGTCGTAGAGCGGCGCCAACTGGCGGCAATATTCAATCAGCTTGTTGGTCTCGCCGGCCATGGCGGACACCACCACCGTGACCTGATGGCCGGCGTCCACCTCGCGCTTGACGCGGCGGGCGACGTTTTGGATGCGCTCGACGCTGGCGACCGAGGTGCCGCCGAATTTCATCACCAGACGGGCCATCGCCGCGAACCTGCAGGGGAAAAAAGAAACCGCGATTTGCCGCGAAGTTCCGCCAGTAGCGGGGCGACCGACTTGTCGCCGCGGCAAGCCCCATTCATACTTCTGGCCCCAGGTGACAGGCAAGCGCGGCAAACAAGGACGACGACCATGGCGGGCGCGGCAGGGATGTTGGGCAGGGCAAGCATGGGGGCGGCGCGGCGGGCGAAAGCGGGCAGCGTGGACGCCAATGAGGTCGCCCGCTTCAGCGCGCTGGCCGGCGAATGGTGGGACGCGGACGGACCCTTGCGGCCCTTGCACCGGCTGAACCCGGTGCGGCTCGGCTTCATCCGCGACCGGGCGGCGGCGCGCTTCGGGCGCGAC
>CAZIVY010000162.1:0-4334 GCA_964542505.1 uncultured Rhodospirillaceae bacterium | reverse complement strand
TCGTGACCAGCATGCACGAGCGCAAGCACGCCATGTTCGAGTTGTCCGACGCCTTTGTCGTGCTGCCGGGCGGCATCGGCACCCTGGACGAGACCTTCGAGATCATCACCTGGCGCCAGCTCCATTTGCACGACAAGCCGGTGGTGCTGGTGGATTCCGGCGGCTACTGGCAGCCGTTCCTGGATATGATCGACCACATCATCGCCAGCGGCTTCGCCAGCCCCTCGATCCGCAAGCTGTTCGAGGTGGTGGCGCGCGTCGAGGACGCGATTCCAGCGCTGATGGCGGCCCCGGCGCCGCGCGAAGCCGAACACGCCGAACGTTTCTAGCCGCCGCCGCGGGGCAATGTTATGGTCCCGCCCCGCCTTTCGCCCCCAACGAGGCTCCGCATGAACAAAATCAAGGTTGCCGGCCCGGTCGTCGAACTCGACGGCGACGAGATGACGCGCATCATCTGGCGGTTCATCAAGGACAAGCTGATCCTGCCCTATCTCGAGCTCGACCTCCGCTATTTCGACCTGAGCGTCGAGAACCGCGACGCCACCGGCGACCGCGTCACGGTGGAGGCGGCGCACGCCATTCGCGCCGCCGGGGTGGGCATCAAATGCGCCACCATCACCCCCGACGAGGGGCGGGTGAAGGAATTCAAGCTCAAGGAGATGTGGAAGTCGCCCAACGGCACCATCCGCAACATCCTCGGCGGCACGGTATTCCGCGAACCCATCATTTGCGCCAACGTGCCGCGCCTGGTGTCCCACTGGACCGAGCCCATGGTCATCGGCCGCCACGCCTTCGGCGACCAGTACCGCGCCACCGATTTCCTGGTTCCGGGGAAGGGCACGCTGACCATCCGCTTCGCCCCCGCCGGCGGCGGCGCGCCCATCGAGCGCACGGTGTTCGAGTTCCCCGGCGCCGGCGTCGCCCTCGCCATGTACAACCTGGACGATTCGATCCGCGACTTCGCCCGCGCCTGCATGTCCTATGCGCTCACCCGGTCGTGGCCGCTCTATCTGTCCACCAAGAACACCATCCTCAAGGCCTATGACGGCCGCTTCAAGGACCTGTTCCAGTCGGTCTTCGACGCCGAGTTCAAGACCCGCTTCGCCGCTGCCGGCATCATCTATGAGCATCGCCTGATCGACGACATGGTGGCGTTTGCGATCAAGTCCCATGGCGGCTTCGTCTGGGCGTGCAAGAATTACGACGGCGACGTGCAGTCCGACACCGTGGCGCAAGGCTATGGCTCGCTCGGGCTGATGACCTCGGTGCTCATGACCCCCGACGGCCGCACGGTGGAGGCGGAAGCGGCGCACGGCACGGTGACGCGCCACTACCGCGAGCACCAGGCTGGAAGGCCCACCTCGACCAATCCCATGGCCTCGATCTTCGCCTGGACGCGCGGCCTCATGCATCGCGCCAAGCTGGACAACAACGCAAGCCTGCAACGTTTTGCCGAAACCCTGGAAGCGGCGTGCATCGGCACGGTCGAATCGGGGGCCATGACCAAGGACCTGGCGCTGTTGATCGGACCGAAGCAGAAATTCCTCAACACCGAGGCGTTCATCGACCGCATCGACGCCAATTTGCGCCTTGCGCTCGCCGGGCGGCTTAGCCGCCCTAACCCACAAGATAGGCCCGCCCAGCGCGCCGGGCGGCCGGCGGCCAAGAAGCCGGCGGCCAAAAGTCCGGCCAAGGCGAAGGCGCGGGCCAAGGCGCGGACGCGACGGCCATCGCGGGCGGTGAAGGCACGGGGCAAGGCCACGGCGAAGCGCGCTCCGGCGCGTCGCCAGGCGCGCGCTCAAGCCCGGCGCGGCCGCTAACCGCGTTCTGCCGGCGCCCTGTAGGGGAGGGTTTGAAACCTGCCCCTACCTTGAGAGTTTGCACCCCGCCTTTGCCTTTCATACGAAATGCGGGTGATCGATTCGCGATGGCCGATGTCTACTTTGTCGTCATCGCCGGGCTTGGCCCGCCGATCCATGGATGCGCGGATCAAGTCCGCGCATGACGAAACAGGAACGAATCAAACGGATTTCGTATCACCCGCAACCTTTGGGGGCGCGGATGACGGCGTGGCGGTGCTTCGGGTCCGCGAACGGTTTGCCGAACAACCGCACGCCCTGGTAAAGCAGCCACGCGCGCGGCGCGCTCACCCCGTCTTCGCGGGAAATTCGACGCAGCAACCGGTCGGCGGCTTCGCGGTGCTTTTCGTGATCGAGCAGCTTTTCCCGCATGAGCTGGTAGAGCGCGTCGTGGACCAGTGACGCGCGCATGAGGTTGAGGGTGTCGATCGCCGGGCCCGACGCGCCGTCCCAGGCATAGCCTTTCTTGAGCGTCAGGACGCCATCGGCCGTCAGCGCCACATAGGGCGTCTCGACGCGGGCTTCGGCGGCGATGCCGATGCGAACGGCGTAGTCGTCCGCCAATTGGTATTTGTAGCCGTCCCTGTACGAGATGCACTCCATGAGGGGTCTCCCGTGGCCGGGGTTCGGTTGGCGCGATGGACTTGGCGGCGCGATAGGCTTGCGCGCGCTTTACTCGGCGGCGCGGGCGCGTTCCTCCAGCGCCCGGCCGATGGCCTCCAGCGCCGCCTCGGCGCGCGCCCCGTCGGGTCCGCCGGCCTGGGCGAATTCCGGACGCCCGCCGCCGCCGCTGCCGCCCACTTCCGCCGCCCCCGCCCGCGCCAGGTCCACCGCCGAATAGCGCTTGGCCAGGTCGTCGGTGACGCCCACCACCAGCGCCGCCTTGCCTTCGTTGACCGCGATCACCGCCACCACGCCCGAGCCGATTTCCTTTTTCACCGCGTCCGCGATGCCGCGCAGGTCCTTGGCCGGCACCCCGTCGAGCCGGCGGGCCGCATAGGTCACATTGCCGACCAGGCGGGATTCGGTGGCCCGTCCGCCGCCGCCGCCGGTGGCGAGCTTCTGGCGCAGCTCCGCCACCTCGCGCTCGAGGCGCCGGCGCTCCTCGATCAGGGCCGCGAGCCGCGCCGGGACATCCGCCGGCGCCGCCTTCAACGCCGCCGCCGCCTGGCGCAACCGCTTATCCTGTTCGTCCATGTGGCGGCGCGCCTCGTCCCCGGTCAGCGCCTCGATGCGCCGCACCCCGGCGGCGACGGCGCTCTCGCTCTCGGTCTTGATCAGGCCGATGTCGGCGGGGCGCCGCACATGGGGGCCGCCGCAAAGCTCGGTGGAATAGGCGCCGGCGGGGTCGCGCCCCATGCTGACCACGCGCACTTCCTCGCCGTACTTCTCGCCGAACAGCGCCAGCGCGCCGGCTTCAACCGCCGCCTCGGGCGCCATCACCCTTGTGGCGACGCCGCTATTGCCCAGCACCAGTCCGTTGACCTCGGCCTCGATGGCGGCGATGTCGTCATCGCTTAGCGCCTTCTGGTGGCTGTAGTCGAAGCGCAGCCGTTCGGGCGCCACCAGCGATCCTTTCTGCGTCACATGCTGGCCCAGCCGCCGGCGGAGCGCGCTGTGCAAAAGGTGGGTCGCCGAATGATGGCGCCGAAGCCGCTGGCGGCGCTGGCCGTCGACGCGCAATTCCAGCGCCGCGCCGGCCTTGAGCTCGCCCTTGCTCACCGTGCCCAGGTGCACGTGCACCTCGCCGAGCTTTTTCTGCGTGTCGGTAACGGCGATCTCGACGCCGGGACCGAACATCGAACCCGAATCGCCCATCTGGCCGCCGGATTCGCCGTAGAAAGGCGTCTGGTTCATCACCACCGCCACCTTGGCGCCAGTCGCGGCGCGTTCCACCCGGCGGCCATCGACGACGATCGCCTCGACGCGGCCTTCCGCGACTTCGGTCTCATAGCCGAGAAATTCGCCCGCGCCCTTGGCTTCGCGGATCTCGAACCACACCGCTTCCGTCGCCCCCTCGCCCGATCCCGCCCACGCCTTGCGCGCCTCGGCGCGCTGGCGCCCCATGGCGGCGTTGAAGCCGGCTATGTCCACCGGCCGCCCGCTGGGACGCAGCGCGTCCTGCGTCAGGTCGAGGGGAAATCCATAGGTGTCGTAGAGGCGGAACGCGACCTCGCCCGCCAGGGCTTGGGCCGGAGCGAGCTTCGCCACCTCCTCGTCGAGCAATTTCAGTCCCCGTTCCAGCGTTTGCTTGAAGCGGGTTTCCTCCAGCCGCAGCGTTTCCGTGATCACGCCCTCGGCGCGCGTCAGCTCGCTGTGCGAGCGCCCCATCAGGCCCACCAGCGCCGGCACCAGGCGCCACATCAACGGCTCGCGGGCCCCCATCATCTGGGCGTGGCGCATGGCGCGGCGCATGATCCGCCGCAGCACATAGCCCCGGCCCTCGTTGGCTGGCGTCACCCCGTCGGCGATGAG
>CAZIVY010000161.1:0-2720 GCA_964542505.1 uncultured Rhodospirillaceae bacterium | reverse complement strand
TTGACTATCGCCGGCAAGTCGCCCGACCTGAAGACCGGCGCCGCCCTCGCCGCCCAATCGATCGATTCCGGCCGCGCGCGCGCCGCCCTCTCCCGCCTCATCGCCATCAGCAACGAGCCGCCGCCAAATGCCTGACATTCTACGGCGCATTGTCGCCGCCAAGCGCCAGGAAATAGCGGCGCGCAAGGCGGCGTTCCCGCTGCCGCGGGTCAAGGCGCGCGCCAAGGCGCAAACCCCGCCGCGTGGCTTCGCCGCCCGCTTGAGCGCGCGCGCGGCGGCGAACGGCTACGGGCTTATCGCCGAGATCAAGAAGGCGTCGCCCTCCGGCGGGCTGATACGCCCGGACTTCGATCCCCAGGCCCTGGCGAGGGCCTATCAGGCCGGCGGCGCGGCCTGCCTCTCGGTTCTCACCGATACGCGCTATTTTCAAGGCGCCGACGCCGATTTGGGCGCGGCGCGCGCGGCGGTGGAACTTCCGGTCTTGCGCAAGGACTTCATCGTCGATCCCTATCAGGTGGCCGAATCCCGCGCCATTGGCGCCGATTGCGTGCTGCTGATTTTGGCCGCGCTGACCGACGCCGAGGCCTCGGCGCTCGAAGCCGAAGCGTTGGAATACGGCATGGATGTCCTGGTCGAGGTTCACGACGCGGGCGAAATGGCGCGCGCTCACGCGCTGCGCAGCCGCCTGGTGGGCATCAACAACCGCGACCTGAAAACCTTGCGCGTCGATCTGGCGACGACGGAGGCTCTCGTCCCCATGTCGCCGCCCGGCGCGCTGCTGGTGAGCGAGAGCGGGCTTGGGCAGCCGGCGGACTTGCAGCGCATGGCGCGCGGCGGGGTGCGCTGCTTCCTCGTCGGCGAAAGCCTGTTGCGCCAGGGCGACATCGCCGCCGCCACAAGCCGCTTGTTGGCGCATCCCCATCGCCAGGCGGCGGCGGGCTGATCCCATGGCCCGCCGCCTTACCCACTTCGACAAGGCCGGCAAGGCGGCCATGGTGGACGTCTCCGCCAAGAGCGAGAGCACCCGCGTCGCCATCGCCAAGGCGCGCGTCGTCATGCTGCCGGCGACCTTGACGATGATTCTCGCCGGCGGCGCCGGCAAGGGCGACGTGCTGGGCGTGGCGCGCGTGGCCGGCATCATGGCGGCGAAGCGCACGTCCGAACTCATCCCCTTGTGCCACCCTCTGGCGCTTTCCAAGGTGGCGGTGGATTTCCGCCCCGACAGCGCCGCCTCGGCGGTGGAGATCACCGCCACCTGCAAGCTCAAGGGCCGCACCGGCGTCGAGATGGAGGCGCTGACCGCCGCCGCTATCGCCGCGCTCACCATCTACGACATGTGCAAGGCGGTGGATCGCGCCATGACCGTCACCGACCTGCGCCTGGTCCACAAGTCCGGCGGCAAGTCCGGCGCCTTCACGGCGGCCTGAACATGCTTTCCGTCGAGGAAGCGCGCGCCCGCATCGTCGCGGCGTTCCACCCCGTGGCCAGCGAGACCGTGAAGCTGGCCGACGCGTGCGGACGGGTGCTGGCCGCCGACGTTGCCGCCCGCCGCGACCAGCCGCCGGTGGCCGTGTCGGCCATGGACGGCTGGGCGGTTCGCCACGCCGATGTGCGGGCGCCGCCGGCGCGGCTCCGGCAAGTGGGCGTGGCACCGGCCGGGAGAAACTATCCGGGCACGATTGGGCCGGGCGAGGCGGTGCGCATCTTCACCGGCGCGCCGCTGCCCGCCGGCGCCGACGCCATCGTCATCCAGGAAGACGCCGAACTTACCGGCGACCAGGTCCACGTCCGCGAGGCCGGCGCGCCCGGCCGCTATATCCGCCCCGCCGGCCTCGACTTCCGGGCGGGCGACGTGGGCTTGCGCGCCGGCATTTTGCTCGGCGCCCGCGCCGTGGGCCTGGCGGCGGCGATGAACGTGCCCGAACTTCAGGTTCACCGCCGCCCGCGCATCGCGCTGCTTGCGACCGGCGATGAACTGGTGCCCCCGGGCGAGACCCCCGGCCCCTTCCAGATCGTCAGCTCCAATTCCGTCGCCTTGGCGGCGCTGGTCGAAGCCCAAGGCGCCGAGGCGGTGGATCTCGGCATCGCCCGCGACGAGGCCGCGAGCCTGCTGAGCGCCGCCGCCGCCGCCAAAGGTTGCGACCTCCTGGTCACCGCCGGGGGCGCCAGCGTCGGCGACCACGACCTGGTGCACGCGGTCCTGGGCCGCGCCGGGGCCGGCATCGATTTTTGGCGCATCGCCATGCGGCCGGGCAAGCCGCTCATGTTCGGCCGCGCCGACCTGGCCCAGGGTTCCGTCCCCCTGCTCGGCCTGCCCGGCAACCCGGTGTCGGCGCTGGTGTGCGCGATGGTTTTCCTTCTGCCGGCGATCCGCCGCCTGCTCGGGCTCCCCGATGCCGAGACGGAGACCGAGAAAGCAGTGCTTGGCGTCGACCTGCCCGCCAATGACAGCCGGCAGGACTATCTGCGCGCCCGGCTGCAACGGGGCCCCGGTGGCCATTGGACCGCCACCCCGTTCCCGCGCCAGGATTCCTCCATGCTCGCCTCCCTCGCCGCCGCCGGCTGCCTGCTGGTCCGCGCCCCCAACGCGCCTAAGGCCTTGGCCGGCGACACGGTTTCGGTGATTCGCCTCGACTGCGCCGGGCTTTAGGCCACATGCGCGCTTGACAGCGCCAGGGGAATGAAACTAGAACAAGGTCAACTGTTTTCGTTTCGTTCTG
>CAZIVY010000160.1:0-2183 GCA_964542505.1 uncultured Rhodospirillaceae bacterium | reverse complement strand
GCCGCCAAGATGACGCTCTACCATCATTTCCCCTCCAAGGACGCGCTCATCGTCGCCGCCCTGAATCGGCAAGACCGCGAGGTGCGCGCCCATTTCGCCGCCGAGATCGAGCGCCGGGCCAAGGAGCCGCGGGCGCGGCTGTTGGCGGTGTTCGACGTGCTGGCGGACAGCATCGCGGCGCCGGACTTCCACGGCTGCATGGCCAACCGGGCCGCGGCCGAATATGGCGACCCCGCGCATCCCGTTCATGCCGCCGCCGCGGAGCACAAGCGGCGCTTCTTCGCCTGGCTGCAGGAACTGGCGCGGGCCGCGGGAGCGCGCCGTCCCTATGAGCTGGCGGCCCAGCTCATGCTGCTGTTCGACGGCGCCATCGTCATCGCCCAGGTCACCGGCGCCGGCGACGCGCCGGCGCAGGCGAAGAAAGCGGCGGAGAGCCTGATCGCCGCCCAGATCGGCTAAGGCTAGTGTTCTGGTTCCGACATTTCATTCCCGGTTGCTACCCCCCTCCCTGACCCTCCCCCGCTAAGGGAAGAAGGGGAAAAATCGAGCGGCCACCAAATGTTACCCCCTCCCCCTCGATGGGGGAGGCGCAAACCGCGAAATGGTTTACAGGGTGGGGGTGCATACGGACGGATGCAATTGAATGAGTCGGAACACTAGGCGAAGGCGCTCGCCGGCATCGCCGCCAGTTCGTCCGCGCCGCTCGTCGCGGCGGCAAGCAGCCCCTGGGCCTGGGGCAATATCTGCGCCGCATAAAAGCGCGCGGTGGCGATCTTGGCGTGATGAAAGTCGCTCCCCTGGCCGGCCGCAATGGCCGCCGACGCCGCCATCGCCTGGCGCGCCAACAGCCAGCCACCGACGACGATGCCGAACAGGCGCAAATAAGGAGCGGCGCCCCCCGAGGCGCGATGGGGGTCCTTGGCCATGGCGGCGAGCATCCAATCACTGCCCTGGCCGAGAGCATCGAGGGCCGCCGCCAGCGGCGGACGCAGCGGTTCCAGGCTCTTGCCGGTCAGTTCGCGATCCAGAGCGCGCATCGCCGCCATCAACGCGCGCATGGCCTCGCCGCCCTTCAACGGCAGCTTGCGCCCCACCAGATCCAGCGCCTGGATGCCGTTGGTGCCTTCGTAGATGGGCGCGATGCGGACGTCGCGCAGCAATTGCGCCGCGCCGGTTTCCTCCACATAGCCCATGCCGCCGTGGATCTGCACATTGAGGGACGCCAGCTCGCAGCCGAGATCGGTGGACCACGCCTTGCACACCGGAATCAACAGATCGACCTCGGCGCGCTTGGCGGCGCGGGTGGCGGCGTCGGCGTGGTGGTGCGAGAAGTCCATGGCGGCGGCGGTGTGGCAGATCAGCGCGCGCATGGCCTCGATCTGCGCCTTCATCAGCATGAGCATGCGGCGCACGTCGGCGTGCTCGACGATCGCCACCGACGCCGCCCCGCCCTTGCCGTCGATGCGCTGGCCTTGCTTGCGCTCGCGGGCGAAGCTCAACGCCTGCTGATAGGCGCGTTCGGCGATGGAGACGCCCTGCAACCCCACCGACAGGCGGGCGTTGTTCATCATCGTGAACATGCAGCGCATGCCGGCGTTTTCCTCGCCGACGAGGGTGCCGAGAGCGCCCTCGCCGTCGCCAAAGCTCAGCACGCAGGTGGGGCTGGCGTGGATGCCGAGCTTGTGTTCGAGGGAAACGCAGCGCACGTCGTTGCGCGGCCCCGGCGTGCCGTCGGGCTTGGGCATGAATTTCGGCACCAGAAAGAGCGAGATGCCCTTGGTCCCCGCGGGCGCGCCGGGGGTTCGCGCCAGCACCAGGTGAATGACGTTGGCGGCCATGTCGTGGTCGCCATAGGTGATGAAGATTTTCGTCCCCTTGATGCGCCATGCCCCGGCGCCGTCCGGCTCGGCGCGGGTGCGGAGCGCGCCCACCTCGGAACCGGCCTGGGGCTCGGTGAGGTTCATGGTGCCGCTCCACTCGCCGCTGACGAGCTTCGGCAGGTAGACCTTTTTCTGCTCGGGCGTGCCGTGGGCGGTAATGGCCTCGACCGCGCCCTGGGTCAGCAGCGGGCAGAGCGAAAACGCCATGTTGGCCGAACCCATCATCTCCTGCACCGCCATGGCCACGGTCCAGGGAAGGCCGCCGCCGCCGTGATCGGGGCTGAAGGGCACGCCGTTCCAGCC
>CAZIVY010000159.1:0-5031 GCA_964542505.1 uncultured Rhodospirillaceae bacterium | reverse complement strand
ATGGAGCCGGTGTCGGTCACCTGGCGCAGGCCCTTTTCCTCGACCACGGCGCCGGCGTCCTTGCCGGTCTCCACCATCAGCGCGAACACGTCCTTGGCCAGCCGCCCCGAAATGGTGCCGTCGGCGATCAGGTCGATGAGCCCGCCGAGTTTCGCCGGCGTGACGGCGAAATCGCCGAGTGCCTTGCCCGAACGGTTGAAGGCGGCGAAGAAATCGCCCGTCACCCAATTGACGGCGGCCTTGGCGTCGCGCCCCTTGGCGACAGCCTCGAAGAAAACCGCCATGTCCTGGTCGGCCACCAGCACGCTCGCGTCATAGGGCGAGAGGCCGTAATCGCGGATGAAGCGCGCTTTCTTGTCGTCCGGCAGTTCGGGCAGCGAGCGCCTGATCCCCTCCACCCAGGCGGCGTCCAGTTCCAGCGGCATCAGGTCGGGGTCGGGGAAATAGCGGTAGTCGTGCGCCTCTTCCTTCGAGCGCATGGGGCGGGTGATCCCCTTGCCGGTGTCGAACAGGCGGGTTTCCTGCTTGATCGCGCCGCCGTCTTCCAGCACGCCGATCTGCCGCCGGGCCTCGTACTCCACCGCCTGCTGCACGAAGCGCACGGAATTGACGTTCTTGATCTCGCAGCGGGTGCCGAGCTGCCCGCCCGGCCGGCGCACGCTGACGTTCACGTCGGCGCGCATGGAGCCTTCATCCATGTTGCCGTCGCAGGTGCCGAGATAGCGCAGGATGGTGCGCAGCTTGCGCAGGTACAGCCCCGCTTCCTCCGCCGAGCGCAGGTCGGGCTCGGAGACGATCTCCATCAACGCCACGCCGCTGCGATTCAAATCGACGTAAGTGGCGTTCGGCGACTGGTCGTGCAGGCTCTTGCCCGCGTCCTGCTCCAGATGCAGCCGGGTGATGCGGATGTCCCGCGCCGTGCCGTCGGGCATGTCGAGGGCGAGGCGCCCCTGGCCCACGATCGGCTGCAAATACTGGCTGATCTGATAGCCGGCGGGCAGGTCGGGATAGAAATAATTCTTGCGGTCGAACACCGAACGCAAGTTGATTTGCGCCTGCAAGCCCAATCCCGTGCGCACCGCCTGCTCGACGCAATAGCGGTTGATGACCGGCAGCATGCCGGGCATGGCCGCGTCCACCAGCGACACCTGGCTGTTGGGCTCGGCGCCAAATCGGGTTGCGGCGCCGGAGAAGAGCTTGGCCTCGGAGTTCACCTGGGCGTGGACCTCGAGGCCGATCACCACTTCCCACGCACCCGTGGCGCCTTCGATCAGATTGGCCGCCGCTGTCGCCATCGCACCGTTTCCCAACAACATCGAAGTCATGACGTGAAGGCATTTTACTCCGCCAGCGTGGCGCTGCAAATTGGCGCTACCATCCGGGCCGGATAGGGACATGGGAGGCGCCACTATGGTTAGAAACTTCGATGCCATCGTGATTGGAACCGGGCAGTCGGGCTCGCCGCTGGCGGGAAGGCTGGCCAAGGAAGGCTTGAGGACCGCGATCGTCGAGCGCAAGCGCTTCGGCGGTACTTGCGTCAACGTCGGCTGCATGCCCACCAAGACCCTGGTGGCCAGCGCCCGCGCCGCCTACATGGCGCGCCGCGCCGCCGAATTCGGCGTCGATGTCGGGCCGGTGGCGGTGGACATGAAACGGGTCAAGGCGCGCAAGGACGGGATCGTCGGCGCCTCGACCAAGGGGGTCGAAAACTCCCTCAAAAGCACCGACAACCTCACCGTCTTCGAAGGCCATGCGAGCTTCACCGGGCCGCGGGCGGTGCGGGTGAACGGCGATACCCTCACCGCCGAGCGCATTTTCATCAATGTCGGCGGACGCGCCTTGGTGCCCAAGCTGCCCGGCCTCGACAAGGTTCCCTATTTGACCAACTCCACGTTGCTGGAGGTGGATTTCCTGCCCGAGCACCTGGTCATCATCGGCGGCAGCTATATCGGGCTTGAATTCGCCCAGGTCTACCGCCGCTTCGGCAGCCGGGTGACGGTGATCGAGATGCAGGATCGCCTCATCGCCCGCGAGGACGAGGACATCTCGGCGGCGGTGAAGGAAATCCTCGAGGCGGAGGGCGTCGAGGTGCGCCTCAACGCCCGCTGCATGACCCTCGACCGCCAGGGCGACAACCTCAAGGGCGATCAGGTGGTGGTGAACGTCGATTGCGCCGCCGACCCGCGCCCCGTCATCGGCTCGCATCTTCTGCTCGCCATCGGCCGCGTGCCCAACACCGAGGACCTTGGGTTGGACAAGGCGGGCGTCAAGGTCGACGCGCGCGGGTTCATCCAGGTCAACGAGGAATTGCGCACCAGCACGCCGGGCATCTGGGCGATCGGCGACTGCAACGGCCGCGGCGCCTTCACCCATACCTCCTACAACGACTATGAAATCGTCGCCGCCAACATGTTCGACGGCGGCAAGCGCCGCGTCAGCGACCGCATCGCCACCTACGGGCTGTTCATCGACCCGCCTTTGGGGCGCGCCGGCATGACGGCGCGGGAGGCACGGGCCACAGGGCGAAAGGTCCTGGTGGCCAAGATGCCCATGTCGAGCGTCGGCCGCGCCTATGAGCGCAGCGAAACGCAAGGGTTCATGAAAGTGGTCATCGACGCCGAAACGAAACGCATCCTGGGCGCGGCCTTGCTCGGCATCGAAGGCGATGAAGTGGTGCAGTCGATCCTCGGCGTGATGTACGCCGACAAGCCCTACACGCTCATCAACCGCGGCATGTACATCCACCCCACCGTGAGCGAGATGCTGCCCTCGCTGCTCGAGGACCTGCAACCGGCGGCGTGACGCGCCTTCTCCGCCTCCAAATCAGGCACCCCGCCACCGCTGGCCGAGATCAAGGTGGCGCGACACGTTGGCGCAAGGCGGGCGCGGCGTAATCGATAAAGGCGCGCACTCGGGCGGGAACCATGCGGCTTTCCGGGCGCACCAGATGCAGCGGCAGCGGCGGCGGCTCGAAGTTATCGAGCACGGTTTGCAGCATGCCGGCGCGCACGCGTTCGGCCACCTGATAATGGAAAATCCGGGCAATGCCCAAGCCCATGACGACGGCATCGATCGCCGCCCAGGCGTCGTTGATGTTCAGGCGATCGGGGCCAGCCGCCTTGATCCTGCCTTTCGGCCCGGGATAGTTCCACAAATCGGTGCCGACCGTGCTGACGCCAATCAAGTGGTGATTCTTGAGATCGCTTGGGATCTTGGGCACTCCATGGGCTTGCAAGTATTTCGGGCTAGCGCAGGTCACCAGGCGCAGTTCCCCAAGCCGAACCGCCACCAGCGATGAATCGGCCAGGCTGCCAAGGCGCACCGCTACGTCGACGCCTTCCTCGATAAAATCCACCAGCCGATCCAGCAGCATCATTCGCGCCGACACGCCGGGATGGAGGAGCAAGAATTCGGCCACCACCGGCAAGACATGCATGCGCCCGAACACACTGGTCGCGGTGACGCCGATCCGGCCGCTGAGTGCGCCGTGCTCGCCGGCTGCGGTGCGCTCCGCCTCCGCCACCTCGGCCAGCACCCGCCGGCAGGATTCGAGATAGTGCCGCCCAACGTCGGTTAACGCCAGGCGGCGGGTGGTGCGCAACAAGAGCGGCGCGCCCAGGTGTTGCTCAAGTTGTTGGACGGTGCGGCTGACCGTGGTCAGCGGTCGTTTCAGCCGGGTGGCGGCGGCGGTCAGGCTGCCGGAATCCGCCACCTGGACGAAAGTTTCCATGGCCCCTAGGCGGTCCACAACATTCTCCCATAAGTCGGGATAGTATATCCAAAACTTATAGTCTTATCCCAAATTCAGCAATCCTATAAATTACCTCGCATGAGTTAACCGGGGTGGCGAGCCCACCCAAGGCAGATCCAAGGAGAGCCGTCATGTTCCGCACCGCAACCAAACACGAAGCGCGCTTTTGGCAACCGACTGTTCTGGCCCTGGCACTGGCCGCTTTCGGCAGCTTGGCGCTCGCCACGCCGGCGGCGGCGGGCGAAGTGTCCGTCTCGCCTGACGTGACCGTCGCCGGCAAAACCGCGCCCGATAAATTCGCCGCCCAGGGCTATGACGTGGTGGCCTATTTTTTCAATGACCGGCCACGGCGCGGGGTGGACTACTTCACTCATGTCCATGAAGGCCAAGTCTATCGGTTCATCAATGAAACCAACTTGCAGGCGTTCAAGGCTAACCCGGCCAAGTACGCGCCGGCCTATGGCGGCAATTCAGCCCAGGGGCTGGCAACGGGACGCAAGCTGGCAGGCGACCGCCGGTATTGGGCGATCGTCAATCGGCGGCTTTATTTGAACCATGACGCCGCCGGCCACGCCGAATGGACTGTGGACCCGCAGGCCTACATCGCCTTCGCCGACACCCAGTGGCACTGGCTGCGCGGCCATCTGGCCAGCGCCCTGCCGCTTCCGGCCCGGTAACTACCGCCACCAGGGGTCGGGGCGGGCGGTGAAATTGGCGGCGCGCTCGATGGCGCGGCCGACCCTCAAAACCGTCGCCTCGTCGAAGGCGCGGCCCACGACCTGCAGCCCGAGCGGCAGGCCGCCCTCCGACAGGCCCGCCGGCACCGACAGCCCCGGCAGTCCGGCCAGATTGATCGGCACCGTGAACACGTCGTTCAGGTACATGGCCACCGGGTCATCGGTTTTGTCGCCGATGCCGAAGGCGGCCGAGGGCGAGGTGGGGGTCAAGATCGCGTCCACCGACGTCCAGGCGTTCTCGAAATCCTGGCGGATGAGGGTGCGCACCTTCTGCGCCTTCAGGTAATAGGCGTCGTAATAGCCCGCCGACAGCACATAGGTGCCGACCAGGATGCGCCGGCGCACCTCGGCCCCGAAACCGGCGGCGCGGGTTTTTTCGTACATCTCCAACAGGTCGCGGCCGGGCACGCGCAAGCCGTAGCGCACGCCGTCATAGCGCGCCAGATTGGACGACGCTTCCGCCGGCGCCACGATGTAATAAGCCGGCAGCGCGTATTTGGTGTGCGGCAGGCGGATGTCGTGGACGCTGGCGCCGGCGTCCTT
>CAZIVY010000158.1:0-5230 GCA_964542505.1 uncultured Rhodospirillaceae bacterium | reverse complement strand
GCCGGGTTTCTGCACGGATCGATCATCGACTCGGTGAGCGGCGTCCCGGCGCGCACGCGCGTCGAGAGCCGCATCCACGGCGGCACGAGCTCGCTCATGCGCCTCACCGTGTCGCAGCCCGGAAGCGCGCCTCTGGGGCCGGGGCCACGCGCATTCTTGGACTCCGTCTCCCGGCGCGACGCGCCTTGACCGCGGGCCAAAGCGGGGCGACAATTTCACCCGCTAGTACCCGCCATCGCTGATCCGCGCCCCGCGCGCCTTGCGCGCTTTCATATACTGGCGGCAATGCCGCCAGGGGCGCGGACCATAGATGAAGGGTACAAAACTATCGAATCCGTACCACTTTCGCGACTTCGTGAGTGGCGTGTCGCGACTCACGAAGTCGCGAAAGTCGGTGCTAGATGGCGGCGATCTGTCCGCCCTGGTTGCGGCCACGGGTGACGGTGAAGGCAAGCCCCGTGTCCGCCGGCCAGCGCCGCTCGGCGGCGGCCACGAGCCGCGCGGCGGCGTCGTCTTTCTCCACCAGCGCGAACCCCGTCGGCCCCCATGAGCTTTGCCCGCGGCCATGGACGCCTTGCGCCGCCAGCCAATCCAGGACCTCGCTCACCGGCGGGCTCAGGTAGCGCCGCCCGCCCTGCAGCGGCGCGAAATGATCGCCCGTGGCGCGTTGCAATTCGGCGACGGCGAGGGCGAAAGGTTCCAGCCGCGCCTCGGCCAGCGCCGGCAGGCCGGCCATCAGCATCAAGCGGCACAACGCCGCCGCGACGCTGGCCGGCGCCGGGGCCAGATCGCGAAACGCCTCCGCCTCCGCCGTGCCGTGCAGGCCCCGGTGGCGGCGGTCGAAAATCAGCATGACCCGCCATGCCTCCGGAAAGGGCAAGCGGCTGATCACCGGCGGCGGCCCGTCGCCATCGCCGCGCCCGCCGTCGAGGATCACGCCCCCCTGGTCGAAGGCGGCGATGCCGATGCTGGAGCGCGCGCCGCGTCCAAGCAGCGCCGCCAGTTCGCGGCTCGTCGCGGCAACCCCGGCGGCGCGGCAAAACGCGTGGCCCACCGCCAGCGCGAGCTGCGTGCCGGAACCCAAGCCCACATGTTCCGGGATCACTTCTTCCACCTTCAGGCGCCAATGCTCGCCGACGCCGAAGTGGCGGCACAGGACCCGCAGATGCGCGTCCGCGCGCGCCCCTCCGGCGCCGTCAACAGCCGCACCACCACCCTTGGCCACGGTCACGCGGCAGGCCGGGCCGTCGAGGGCGATGCCGAGGCTGCCGAAGCGCCGGCCAAGCCCGCCATGCAGGTCGAGGAAGCCGAGATGCAAGCGGCAGGGTGCGGTAACGGAAATAGCGGCGAGAGGCGCCGCGGGTTGCGCGGGCGCCGTGTTGTCTGCCCCACCGCGAGCCACTATCATCGCTCGGTCAATGCGGTGTGGGCGCCGGCGCTGTCAAGCGCTTTCTAACCGCCCCCCGCTAGTGGTCCGAATCGGACCACTAGCAAATCTAATGGGTTGTGTTACGCATCCGACACGATGAGTGGGACTCGAGTGTCGGATGCGTGCCGCCAGGGAGGAACGACAATGACCACGCGCGAGAGCGAGCGCACCTACATGGCCGCGGAGGTTGAGGCCCGCCTCAAGCGCGACTTGCCCCATTGGTATCTTGAAGACGGCTGGATCCGCCGCAAGTACCGCACCAACTCCTGGAAGGGCACGCTGATGGTCATCAACGCCGTCGGCCACCTGGCGGAAGCGGCCTGGCACCATCCCGACATCACCGCTTCCTACGCCTGGGTGGAAGTGCGGCTGATGAACCACGCCGCCAAGGGCATCACCGACAAGGATTTCGAACTGGCGGCCAAGATCGAGGATGTGGTCCACTGGCAGCCGGGCAAGGCCGGCGGCGCCCTCGAAGGCGCCCCCGCCGGCGATCAGCGCTTCGCCTACATCAAGTACGACTCCTGACCGGCGCGATGCCCGCCGGCGGCGCGACGACCACCTGGCGCAACGTCGTCTGTCCGTTCTGCGGCCTGTTGTGCGACGACCTGACGGTGGCGCGCGGGAACGGCCGGCTCGACGTGCAGGCGCTCGACGTTCAAGCGAATGGCTGCGCCGTGGCGGCGGAAGGATTTGCTCAAAGCTCGGCGCCGCCCACGCCGGCGCTGATCGAGGGCCGCGCCGCCGATCGCGCCGCCGCCCATGAGCGCGCCGCCCGCTTGCTGGCGCAAAGCCGCTTGCCGCTGTTCGCCGGCCTTGGCGCCGACGTCGCCGGCATGCGCGAGGTCCTGGCCCTCGCCGACCGCCTGGGTGGCATTGTCGATCACGCCGGGAGCGAGGCGCTGTTCCGCAACCTGCGCGTGTTGCAAGACAGCGGCTGGGTGGCGGCGACGCTGAGTGAGGTGCGCGATCGCGCCGATCTGGTGCTGATTGTCGGCCCCGATCCGTCGCCCGCCTTCCCCCGCTTTGCCGAGCGTTGCCTCGATCCGGTGCCCGCTTTCGGCCCAAGCCAAGGCGCGCGCCGCGTCGTTCATTTGGGCCCCAGGGCGGACGGCGCCTCGCCGCTGCGGGCGCTCAAGGACTTCAGCGAACTGGCTTGCACGCTCGACGATTTGCCTGCCGACGTGGCGGCGCTGGGGGCGCTGGTCAAGGGTCACGCCATCGACCGCCCCGGCCTCGCGGCGCTGGCGGCGGCGCTGAAAGCCAGCCGCTATTCCGCCGTGGTCTGGGCGGCGGGCATGCTGGACAGGCCGGAGGCCATGCTGATCGTGCATGCGCTGGGCGAACTGGTGCGGGAACTCAATCGCACCACGCGCTCCGCCGTGTTCCCGCTCGGCGGCGGCGACAACGCGCTGGGCGCCAACCAGGCTTGCTTGTGGCAGGCCGGGGTGCCGCTCCGCGCCTCGTTTGCGCGTGGCGTTCCCGAACACGATCCCTACCGCTTCTCGGGCCAGCGCCTGTTGGCGGCGCGGGAAGTGGATCTGCTGGTTTGGATCTCGGCCTTCCGCGACCTGCCCCTGCCCGCCACCGGCGTGCCGACGATCCTGCTGGCGCCGCCTTTTGCGCGCGCCGCCAAGAACGTAGCGGTATTCCTGCCCGTGGGGACACCGGGCGTCGACCACGAAGGCTATGCCATGCGCGCCGACGCCCTGGTGGCGCTCAAGCTCAAGGCCACCGCCGCCCGAGATCTGCCTTCATGCGCGGCGGTGCTGGGCGACATTGGCGTCCGCCTGGCGGGGCTGAGGAAATCCGCGTGACGCTGACCTGCCTCAAGGGCGGCATCGTCGTCGATCCGGCGCATGGACGCGACCAGTCGCCCATGGACCTGTTCATCCGCGATGGGCGCATCGTGGACAATCCCGGAGTCCCCGCCGACCGCGCTTTTGACATCGCCGGCAAGATCGTCATGGCCGGCGGCATCGACATCCACAGCCATATCGGCGGCGGCAAGATGAACCTGGCGCGCACCCTCATGGCCGCCGACCACGCCGAGCACACCGTCCCGCGCCGCGACGGCAAGCGCAGCGGCAGCGGCTATTGCACGCCGTCGAGCTTCCTCACCGGCTACCGCTACGCGGAGATGGGCTACACGGCCGCCTTCGAGCCCGCCATGGTGCCCGCCAATTCGCGCCAGGCGCACGCGGAGCTGGCGGACATTCCGCTCATCGACAAGGGCTGCTACGCACTGCTGGGCAATGACGAGGTCATGCTGAACCTGATCGCCGCCGGGGCGGACGCGGGCGCCATCGCCGATTACGTCGCCTGGATGCTCCGCGCCACCCAGGCGCTGGCGATCAAGGTGGTCAATCCCGGCGGCATCAGCGCCTTCAAGTTCAACCGGCGGGAACTGGGCCTCGACGCCGTCGTGCCGCGCTATGGCGTGACGCCGCGGCACATCCTCCGCACCTTGGCCGGGGCGTTGCGAGGCCTGGGGGTCCGCCATCCGCTTCACGTGCATTGCAACGATCTCGGCGTGCCGGGAAACGCGGACACGACATTGGCCACCATCGCGGCCGCCGAGGGATTGCCGCTGCATTTGACCCACCTGCAATTCCATAGTTACGGCCGCGAGGGCGACCGGAAGTTTTCGTCCGCCGCCGCGAAGGTCGCGGAAACGGTCAACACCCGCCCGGAAATCAGCGTCGACGTGGGCCAGGTCATGTTCGGGCAGACGGTCACGGCTTCCGCCGACACCATGGCGCAATATCGCAACTCGCCGCTGGGCCGGCCGCGCAAGTGGATTTGCATGGACATCGAGGGCGACGCCGGCTGCGGCCTGGTCCCTTTCCGCTACCGCGAGCAAAGCTTCGTCAACGCGCTGCAATGGGCCATCGGGCTCGAGTTGTTCCTGCTTATTGACGATCCCTGGCGCGTCTTTCTCACCACCGATCATCCCAACGGCGCGCCCTTTACCACCTACCCCCATCTCATTCGCCTGTTGATGGACCGCGGCTTCCGCGGCGACATGCTGCGCACCATTCACCCCGGCGCGGCGGCGGCCAGCAACCTGGCCGCCATTGGCCGCGAATACAGTCTGTACGAGATCGCGGTGCTGACCCGCGCCGGCCCGGCGAAAAGCCTGGGGTTGGACGACCGCGGCCATTTGGGTCCCGGCGCCGCCGCCGATATCGCGGTCTATGCGCCGCAAGCCGACAAGGAGGCGATGTTCGCCCGCCCGGCGCTGGTCTTCAAGGACGGCGAGCTTATCGCCCGCGACGGCAGGGTGGTGGGCGAAGCTGTCGGCGCGACCCATGTTGCGGTGGCGGAGTTCGACGCCGCCTCGGTGGACCGCCTGCGTCCGCTTTGGGAGCGCCACCACGCTCAATGCTTCGACAATTTCGCCATCGCCGACGGCGAGATCGAGGACCAGGGCCGCCTGATCCGCCACCGGGCGAAGCGGACGGGCTGAAGCGGTACCGCGCCATGATGCTCCAAGGCATCGCCATCGCCGACAACTTCGCCGAGGCATTCGGCATGATCGCCACCCGTCTGGTGATTACCGCCGACAGCCCGGCCTGGGCCCGCATTGCCGCCGGCAGCATGACCGGTTACGCCACCTCGGTCATTGCCTGCGGCTGCGAGGCCGGCATCGAACGCGACGTCCCCGCCGCCGAGACCGCGGACGGCCGCCCCGGCGTCGCCGTGCTTTTTTTCGCCATGAACGCGAAGGGGCTGCAGGAACAGCTCCGCAACCGCCTCGGCCAATGCGTGCTCACCGCCGCCGGCAGCGCCTGTTTCGCC